>NZ_JBEBMB010000057.1:0-81850 GCF_040081915.1 Xenorhabdus sp. SGI240 | reverse complement strand
GTCGAGCATCGCGTTAAATTATTAAAAGTAAATTTTCAAAATGCCCCATTTTGTGCCCCATATTTATTTTACTCCTTTTACCTGTTCATGTATTTGATTTTAATATACTTTTATGAATGACTTGATACATTGGTATAAGAATGAAGTTAAAAAAGCCATGAGGTTTAAATTAGTTTGCGATTTCACTCTCAGGGCTTTATTTAAAAATTTATCATTTTCACAAAGTAGATCACAAGTTGAAGCTGGTTATTCCTGTGGTTTGTCTCGAACCTTACGTTCAATCAATCGACCCTGCTTATCAAAATAACGGCTAGGCCAGATTTCTGAGGGGTGAATACCGAGATAGTTAGCGATTATCCACTCACCTTTAGGCCATTGCCTGCTGAGTGCATTTGCTAATGTTGATGAACTGAGTCCTGCATCACGAGAAACAGCCGCCAAGGTTGTACCACGTTTGCGTAATGCAGCAATAATATCGGCCTGATGCCAATCATTTTGAACATTGTTGTTATTCATTCCTGTTACCCCTTCCATTAATTAATATTGATGGTGGTGATTCAAGGCAGGGTTAGCAGACTGGGTTCACACCAGCGAGGCCGAAGCCTCCCCTACCTGAATCACCATAGAAAGGGTGAACGCAGGCGCACTGGCAGAAACATCCTACCAGTGTCAGTGAACACAAGGCTGCTAAACCTTGACCATTGGATTGAGCCAATGGCGGGAATACTTTAACTGATTGTATTATTGGACTCAATAACTGAACGGCTAAGTTTAACGACTATAACCACGTTCAACATAACAGCCAATGTTTCGAATGCTGTCAATTCTTTAATCAATCAGCTCTACTTATATCTAACAACATGCAATCTCTGGCGCGCGACCATTCTGGCAAAACAGAAAATACCAGTCTTACCCTTGATCGATATCTGTGCGCCAGAGTGAACGCAAGTTGAGGTATTGCGGGGTATCGGTTGAGTACACTGTACTGCCGCCTGTATTAACAGGTCATCCCCACCGGCTAAAAGCCAGCCTCGATATCGTCAAGTTCTCCTTTTGATACTTATCTATAAAATGCAGTGTCAGATTCACTGTGTGGTTAATTAGACCAAAGCCTGTCAGGGTTGTGTTGCTCTTTTGCGGCGGCGTCACTTTCAGCGGTAAATCCGCAAAAAGTGACGCCTTGAGTTCCGCGAACGGTTAGCAAAAGCAGTGCGAGCATTGAAATACCAGTAGTTGCCACAAAATGCCGCAAGATGAAGAATCAAACGGTAGTAATGAGTTAAATGTTTAGATGTAGAAAAATTGTCCGCTGAATATTTCAGACAGTGATCGTGATAAGTATGAACCGGATGTACTAAAGCCATCCTGTTATTCATTGAAGATAAAGGGAGTTGATATAAAAGATAAGTGCATGATCTAATGTTCACTACACTTGATTGGCAATATAAAAACACCTTTTGGGTGTATTTTTTAGTTTAAGAGACCTTCATTGCCAGACGAGGGTTTAGGTGTCTTGACAATATCTGCTTCCAAAGGTGGGCAGATGTACCGCAATTTTGCTCCCCCTTTCAGGCTACGGGGGTTTTTATAGCCATTACAGCTATGTAACCATCTACGATGGTGATTAGACAAATTCAGATTAGAATTTTTTTTCGGTTATGGCAACAATAAGTGGGTAGTTTGAACAATAAAAGCTATATCTATTTTTCACACCAAACCATGCAATAAATAAAAAGTCTTCCTTCCAATATTACACCACTAGCATTTTCTTACCTGACTCACAAAAAATACAGCATTTAGTAGACAAAGATCGGTAAGGGAGATGAAAGCTACAAACATTTAGATGCTAGCTGCTCAAACTAAAATCAAAAATACTAGCAAACCCAAGAGTGGTACATGAATGTTAAAAACCGGAACAAAAAATCGTGAATTTATGTTTTTTTTAACTAATTATATCGTTGTTGGTGTATCATTACCAAAAAATTGGTTTAATTTTGTCATGGGGTGGTAAAATGATTAACTTAACTAATGATGTATTCATTGACTTCGTCAGTGATGCTCTATCTGGAAAGAGAGACAGTCTTGTCATGCGGTTACGCATGGTAACGAAAAAGCTCAAAAAAGAGTCTCCAGAATTAGCAACAAAGTTAGAAAGCCTACTTATGCAAACTAGTGGAGCATATGCTGTAGAAAGAGCACAATCGGTTACTCCTAGAGCAACCCCTGTAGATGCAGATACAAGGCAAAAGTTGTTAATTGAAACATATCCTGTAATTCTAGATGTTGAACCCGTTTGGCCAACAAGCACAACGTTAGCCCTAAATCGTTTTGTAACCGAATGGGAAATGAAAGAACTTTTGCACAAAGAGGGCCTTCATCCGTCTCGTTCCCTTTTAATGGGCGGCCCTCCTGGAGTAGGTAAAACTTTGGCTGCAAAATGGTTAGCCAGTCGACTAAATATGCCCTTATTAACTCTTGATCTTGCGAGTGTGATGAGCAGTTATCTTGGTAAGACAGGAAATAACATAAGGTCCGTACTCAACTATGCTTCATCTTTCCCATGTGTATTGTTACTTGACGAGTTCGATGCTATTGCCAAAAAAAGAGATGACGCTACAGATGTCGGTGAACTTAAAAGACTTGTTACTGTTCTTTTACAATCTATCGATGAATGGCCTAACACATCTATTCTCATAGCAGCAACTAATCATTCTGAACTTTTGGATACTGCTGCATGGAGAAGATTTGATAGAGTTATAAATTTTGAATACCCTACAAATGATTTAATTCAGCACTATCTTATATCGAAAGAAATTACAGAAAGTTTAGCGCATTATATTTCGTCAAGATTAGGTGAAATATCTTATGCTGTGATTGAAAAATCGATCAATCAAGCGAAGAGGAATTCAATTATAGAGCAGATATCTTTAAGCTCAGCTCTAATAGATGAATTATTGAGCAATACATCATTGGAAGATGTCGTAAAAACGATGCTTGATGAAGGTATTTCCCAAAGAAAAATTTCGTCAGATTTAGAAATACCAAGATCGCAAATTAGAAAAATCATTAAGATAGAGGATGAGGATAATGAATAATAAGAACATGCTTTTGGGCTACGGAGAAACACTGACGGGTAATGTAGAAGTAAAAAAAGGTGGGGGAGGGAAAAATAAACCCTATACCTATAATGAAAATAAGCTAGTAATAATGCGTGATTTGGAATCACTAATCAGTGAAATTGAAAATGTACCAGCCTCTGCACTACCAGATGGTAAAGCAGTAGCAAAATTCGTGCTTCATCCAACTTTTCTGGCTAAAAGTTATTTTCCGGTAGGATTATTTAACAAATTTTCTCTTACAAGTGTAGGTAGTAAGTCTGTCAGAATTAAGCCCCGTAAAGACATAAAGAAAAAAGGTAGAAAAGATGAATATACAACGGCTTGTATCTACGTTTCAGGGAAAACTGAAAATTTTCAATCATTTTTGTATGCATTAAACGATGATACTTTAAATAAAAGCCAAAAAGATGATTTCATCACGCTTGAAAGTGTTTCAATGTTTAAGCCATCCGATAAAATTAAGTCTTTAGAAGGTGAGGATGAAAGAAGCATTGAAATAGCCTTACATACCCCAGATGAAAATTCATTTATAGTGGACTCTTTTGTTAGATATGCTTTACAACAAGGGGCCTCTGTTGATAAAGAAAGATGCATAAAAGTTAAAGGATTAACCTTTATGCCTATTAAAGCTAATAAAAAAACGGCTTATGCAATAGCAAGATTTTCTTTTTTAAGAACGATTAGAGATCTTCCAGAGCTAAGAGTTAGTGAGCCAGTAATTAGACGTTCTATGAATTCCCCTTCTAGTTTTGAATTACCATCAGAAGGAGCAATCAACCCAAATTTAAAGGTAGCAATATTTGATGGAGGTGTAAGTATTGATGATTTTAGTCAATGGGTAACTGAGTACACTTTTAACAAAGATGGAAAAGCGAGTGCCCAACTTCTCTCACATGGACAAGATGTGACATCTACGCTTCTCTTTGGCGTTATGGATTCAGGTACTGTAAAACTAAATGTTCCTTATTGTAATATTGATCATTACAGAGTCTTAGATTCGAACATAAACAATTCCGATATTGATCTTTTTGATGTTTTAATCAGAATAAAGAGTGTGCTTGATACACAACACTACGATTATATTAATTTAAGTTTGGGACCAAGACTGCCTGTTGATGATGATGATGTTCATGTGTGGACTTCAACTCTTGAAGAAGCTCTCTCAACAGGGGATACTTTATGTACAGTTGCTGTTGGAAATGATGGTCATTTGCCAGCAGGTCTTAATAGAATTCAACCTCCTGCCGATTTAGTCAATGGATTATCTGTAGGTGCAGCAACATCTCTTTCAGAAAACTGGGAAAGGTGCCACTATAGCTGTGTTGGTCCCGGTAGAAGTCCAGGATTCGTGAAACCTGATGGCGTTGCTTTTGGCGGAAATTCAGAAGAACCTTTCAAGGTATTCAGCCCCATGAATAATGGATTGGCTAGTACCGCAGGTACTAGCTTTGCTGCTCCACTAGCATTGAGACAAGCAATCGCCTTAAGTTCGTCTTTGCAATATAATATTACGCCTCTAACTGCTAAAGCTCTTTTAATTCATCATGCTGAAAACAGTAATCATGAACGTTCAGAAGTCGGCTGGGGTAGATTTCCGCATAATATTTCAGATGTTATTTATTGTAACGACAATGAAGTGAAAGTCATTTATCAAGGTATACTCAAACCTTCTCAACATATGCGGGCATACATTCCTTATCCTGATGAGCCAACTACAGGTTATGTCAATCTTCGAGCAACATTTTGCTTTTCTAGCCCAGTGGACGCAGAACATCCTTTAAATTACACCCGAAGTGGTTTAGAAATTACTATGAGGACAGGAAAATCTAATACAAAAAAAGGCTTAACATTTCCGCTTTTTAACCTAAAAAATATTTATGCAGATGAAAATGAACAAAGAGGTGATGGTCATAAGTGGGAAACAACATTAAGAAGTGAGCACACATTCAAACAAGGCGAACTTGCTACACCATGCTTTGATATTATTTATTATGGTCGCGATTGTGGGATGCCAATTGATGTTTCTGAACTTGACGATTTACCTTATGTTTTAATTGTTACTTTATCTGCTGGGGAAATGTCAGATTTATATAATAATATCCGACAAAAATATCAGACATTACAGCCTATACAGGTACAACAGCAAATTATCCTACATACTTAATAAAAGATATATGGATAACATTTTGGTTATCCATAAATTTAGTAAAAATAAAAGTAATAACTATAATCATTATTTCACCAATGAGTGACGTTAGGTTTTTTATAATTTTATCGCTCTTTTTATTAAGAGATATGATGTTTATCATAGAAAAAATATAAAAAATTCAGGTTTATTTTTTAGAATAAAATACTAATAATTATTAGTAATTATCTAACATAAAAATCAAGTGATACAAAAAATTTAAACCACACTGACGCGCTGCGCTTGTCTTCTCCATGTTACCGGGCTAATAAATTACCCCGGTAACACTGAGAGCTGAAAGATCACCTGCCAGAGAAAACATTTTTACCTCCCCCCTACTAAAGAATTAGTAATAAAACTGTTCACCTTTAAATATTTTCATTTAAATTCATATCATTAATGGGTGATGACTTGAAATTAAACTCATCACCACTCTTCACCCAACCGTTCACCCTGAACCGAAAAATAAAGTGAACAGTGATGAATAGTTGTGAACAGTTTAAAAATAACTATTCACCCTATAATACTTTGATATATATGGTTTAAATTATAGGGTGAACAGTGGTGAACACTTTTTTATATTTCTTTGAAAAATATTTGTAATCAGAAGAAATTATTCTTCTGGCTGGCTATTCCTTGTCAGTTTCGGCATCCATTCGACAGCAGTATCAAGATTCAGGCTCAGATTGCTGCGAATGCCCTGTTTGCTTTTCTTGCGTAAATATTGCTGGCTGTATTCTGCCAACGCACCCGGCATATCCATACCGAAGCGAGTTACAGAAACAGGTTTGTTCAGGTTATTACCTTTCATATAAGCAAGGTAGGCATGATAGAGATATTTGCGGGGATTGAACGGCATAATTTCCGCATTGCCGATTAACAAACCGTCAGCTTCATGGGAAGCAATAAGATAACCGCAAAAATCGACCAGTGGATCTGTACCGCGTTTGATATCCAGCGCCTCCGCAGATTTCTGCTGCTCTGCCAGTAAACGCCTTGCGGCTTGTGGGTCAGCAAATCGATGCAACAAATGCCGGATAATCACGGGCAATTCTGCCGCAATTTTATCCCGTAAGAGTGGATCACGTTCATTTTCCGGCACAACTTCGGAAAAATTAAAAATCACCCGACGCCGCGATACTCCACCACTGCGATCACTAAAACTCATAGCATTATTGTTCACTGCCAGCACTACCGCAGGAATACGGGTTGAATAGGGTTGTTTGTGTTTCGGATCAATGGCAACTTCATCGCCACCCGTAATTGCCTTGATGCCGGAACCATCACCCACATAGCGAGTTTGATCTGGCAGGATAATCAGCGAATAACCAACAATCTGCGCCCGTTCCCGTGGATTTTCCAGTGCCACCATACTTGCAGAAACTGTATTGCCTTTACCTGTCAGCATGGAACAAATTTCAGCAAAGATACTTTTACCGCTGCCACCTGCGCCAGTGACTTCCAGAAATAGCTGCCAGTCATAACGATTCGCCAGCACTATAAACAGCGCTACCAGTACCCTGTCTGTTTTGTTTTCACAGTTGGCAGTTGTTTGATTAAGCCAGCGCCAGAACTGTGGCGCGTGATCTTGCAAGATTTCTCCCGAAGCAGGGGAATTGAACTCGATATCGTTGGCAAGCAATAACCAGTCACTTTTATGATGAGGTCGGAACTGACAGGCTTTCAGGTCAAATACGCCATTACTAAACCCGATTAAGTGACGTTCTGGTGATTGCATCATGGGAAGCTGCAATTTCAGGGCATCTACGGCTGAACTAATGCCATGCGGTGAATACGGTAGTTTCTCTTCCATAAAGGCAGCGACCATTTCCCGCCTTAAATCGCGATCACTGACCGGACGCCAGACAATGCCATCATAGTGATGAACGCTTTCCGAAGCGCCATCCAACGCTAAATCTCCGCTATAACGCGCCAGTAACACTTCTCCGCGCTGACTGGCTCCCATCTGGCATAATGTCAGTTTTGAAGATTCGGTATCATTATTAAGCTGAACGGCTGCTTTTTTCTTGATTGATGTTGGTTGATAAAGCCCCTGAGCAAAGGCTTGCTGTGCTATTTCCACTCCCTGTTGCTGACGGTAATCGTCCCAATCAGCTTTGTGCTCAGTTGGTGGTAACGTTACCCATCCATTGATCGTTTTGGCAGTTTTTTCTGCCGCAATTTTGCCAACATTCTTTTTCGGCTTACCGTTCTTATCTAACTCATTGGGAAGATGCCAGTCGTTATCTGCGGCAATAATGATTTTCGTATCAGGCCAGTGTTCCCGGACTGATTGAGCGACAGAGAGCAAATTACCTGCATCTATTGCAGCCAGAACTGCGCCTTGATGTAACTGGCTAACGGTCAATGCCGTGGCGTAACCTTCGGTAATTATCACTGTGCCTGGATGTTCTCCCAACTCTGATAATGCAATGAAAGCACTTTTCTTTTGGCTACCAGACAGTAATTTCTTCGTTCCATCCAGTTTGATAATTTGCGCCCCTGTTATTTTTTTATCTAATGTTCTCAGAGGCAACAACAACGAACCATCTTCCAGTAACTTCTGGTTAGAACAATGCAATCCTTTTGCAGTCAGATAGGACGATTTTCCGGCGACAGTTAGCGCCATTAGTGCTGCCACTTTTTCGGCAATCGGCTGTGTTGTTTGAATGGTTTCTTTGGTTGGTTTGGATTCCGGTAGCGTCATCACTCCATAGACCAGATTCGCCCATTGCACCGCGTGCCATTGTGCGGAATCCGTGTCCGCAAACTTCTGTTTTGGTGTCATAGCCCATTGTACGTAACGCATTATTGACGGTGTTTTCACTCATCACTTTCTTTGGATCGTGATCGCCGGGAAACATTACCTCACTCTCTCCGCTCAGATTGTGCAAGGTTTCGATAAGCGAAATAGCCTGATGGCTCAACGGTACAATGTGTTCGGTTTTCATTTTCATACCACGTTGAGAATGCTTAACACCATCAATGGGTTTTCGTATCGCCGGTATATGCCAAACCGCCCTTTCAAGATCGATTTCTTCCCAACGGGCGAATCTCATTTCACTGGAACGAACAAATGTTAATAAAGTCAGTTCTACCGCAATTTTGGTCAGTAAGCGCCCACGGTAGCAGGAAAGACGAGACAAAAATTCAGGCAGGCGTTCATGAGGCAATGCAGGATGATGTTTGGGTTTTACTATGGTGAGAGTGCCCGCCATATCATTGGCAGGGCTATATTCAAGGATGTCATTTTGGACAGCATAACGCATGATGGTAGCTACACGCTGTTGTAATCTCTGGGCTATATCGTGTTTACCATCAGTATCAACGGTTTGGATCGGTGCTAACAGTTGACTGGTTCGCAAAGTGCGAATATCGAGAGTACCAAGATAAGGGAAAATGTATTGTTCAAAACTTCGCATAATCCGGTCTCGATGGTCTTCACTCCACCGTTTATTGCTGGCGTGCCATTCACGGGCGATCCGTTCAAAGGTATATGCACCCTTTGATTCGGTTTGTGCGTCTTTTCTCTCTGCTTTGGGATCAATCCCTTGAGCAAGCAATTTTTTGGCTTCGTCCCGTTTGGCGCGAGCATCAGCTAATGACACAGCAGGATAAACACCAAAGGCCAGCCGATCTTCTTTTCTATCGGTGGGGCGGTGATACTTCATGCGCCAGTATTTAGAACCGCGCGGCGTGATTTCGAGATATAGGCCAGCGCCATCCGCTAATTTATAGGATTTCTCTTTCGGTTTCGCAGTTTCGATTTGTCGGGCGTTTAGTTTCATTTTTGGGGCACATTTAAAATCGAAGTGTAGGTGCTCCAAATTATGCCCCTTGGTGCGTGTTGATTGCAACAGACCATAGTAGACGTCAAAATAACTAACTATCTTGATTTATTGGTTTTTTTGGGGAGTTTGTAGACTTGGGTAGACGTTAGAAAACTAACGAATGGTGCGAAGGCCGGACTTGCAAATGAACATAATTGATTGAAATTAAATAAATTATTAAAAGTAAATTTTCAAAATGCCCCATTTTGTGCCCCATATTTATTTTACTCCTTTTATCTATTCATGTATTTGATTTTAATATACTTTTATGAATGACTTGATACATTGGTATAAGAATGAAGTTAAAAAAGCCATGAGGTTTAAATTAGTCTGTCATTTCATTCTCAGGGCTTTGTATAAAAATTTATCATTTTCACAAAGTAAATCACAAGTTGAAGCGGGTTATTCCTGTGGCTTATCTCGAATCTTACGCTCAATCAATCGACCCTGCTTATCAAAATAACGGCTAGGCCAGATTTCTGAGGGGTGAATACCGAGATAGTTAGCGATTATCCACTCACCTTTAGGCCATTGCCTGCTGAGTGCATTTGCTAATGTGGATGAACTGAGTCCTGCTTCACGGGAGACAGCCGCTAAGGTTGTACCACGTTTACGTAATGCAGCAATAATATCGGCCTGATGCCAGTCATTTCTAACATTGTTATTCATTCCTGCTACCCCTTCCATTAATTAATATTGATGGTGGCGATTCAGACAGGGTTAGCAGACTGGCACTCATACCAGCGAGACTTACGTCTCCCCCGCCTGAACCACCATTGAAAAGGCGATAACAGGCACACTGGCAAAATTTCTGCCAGTGTCTATGAGTGACAAGGCTGCTAAACCTTGACCATTAGATTGAGCTAATGGCGGGAATACTTTAACTGATTGTATTATTGGACTCAATAACTGAACGAATAAGTTTAACGGCTATAACCACGTTCAACATAACAGCCAATGTTTCGAATACTGTCAATTCTTTAATCAATCAGCTCTACTTATATCTAACAACATGCAATCTCTGGCGCGCGACCATTCTGGCAAAAAAGAAAATACCAGTCTTACCCTTGATCGATATCTGTGCGCCAGAGTGAACGCAAGTTGAGGTATTGCGGGGTATCGGTTGAGTACACTGTACTGCCGCCTGTATTAACAGGTCATCCCCACTGGCTAAAAGCCAGCCTCGATATCGTCAAGTTCTCCTTTTTCAATCTAAAAATGCAGTGTCAGATTCACTGTGTGGTGAAGCATGCGTGAGCCTGTCAGGGTTCGATTGTTCTTTGGCTGCGGCGTCACTTTCAGCGGTAAATCCGCAAAAAGTGACGCCTTGATTCCGCGAACAGTCAGCAAAAGTAGTGCGAGCGTTGAAATACCAGTAGTTGCCGCAAGATGAAGAATCAAACGGTAGTAATGAGTTAAATGTTTAGATGTAGAAAATTTATCCGCTGAATAATTCAGACGGTGATCATGATAAGTATGAACAGGATGTACTAAAGCCATCCTGTTATTCATTGAAGATAAAGGAAAAAATGGTTTATGTTGATATAAAAGATAAGTGCATGACCTAATGTTCACTACACTTGATTGGCAATATAAAAACACCTTTTGGGTGTATTTTTTAGTTTAAGAGACCTTCATTGCCAGACGAGGGTTTAGGTGTCTTGGCAATATCTGCTTCCAAAGGTGGGCAGATGTACCGCAATTATTGCACTCTCTTTCAGGCTACGAGAGTTTTGTTTCGCCACCCGAAGGCGATCCTGACAGGCGATGGATCATTAGTGTAAATGGAATATTAGCGGCTGTGGCGAGTAGGGTCAACAACTTATGTTATGGGTTAATTTGAATTTTAGATAATAAATTCAGATAACTACACAGTGGTACTAAAATGGGAGGTGCGACAGTGGTGAAACGGGTATAACTGAGCGAGATGGGGAAACTATGATTATGATATTTCCAGAGTACTTCAAGTAAAAAGTTTTAAAGTTACGGTAATATAACAAAAGATAATCAAAATAGTCATAATTTGTATTAGCCGCGACTTAACCTGACGCGATTCTACGATAAGTCACGATTAAATTTGGCGGTCGGCTATGAGCCATAAAGCGTCCGTTATGCCTGAGAATCCATGTTTTTACTTTTGCAAAATAGACAGTTCTTTGACACCTCCGCTCACTTTTATTTTGAATTAAAATCGCCGTTTTGATAACAAATGCTCAACATGAAAAATGGTGTTTTTTACAGTGGAAAAATGTAGTTTTAGGCAGCTGATAATGTTTTCATGATGAGGGCCTGATCGGGTGTACGCTTGACCCCTTCATGTTAAATAACTATAGAAATATGAAAAATATCATTGTAAGATTTTGAAAAAACACAGAAAGGATATCAAAATGTATAATGGTAATTTTTTTAAAAAAAACCTACTAATAGCTAGATTAGCTAATGAAAGAGAGCTTTCTTTTTTATTTGGCTCAGCTATATCATCTAAACAAAATGGTTATGGAATACCTAATGTATCTGAAATTATAGATATAATAAAAGAAAATATAGATACCACTTTCATAGAAGATTATGAAGAGCATATTAATGGAATAGATAGCGATCAAGATAAATATCAAGCTTCTTTTGAATTTATATCTGGAATATCTGGAGCTGAAGGAATAAAAGAAATCATAAGAAAAATAATTCTTAGCAATATAGATCCATTAACAAGTAAATCAAAAATACCAAATAAAATAAATGAATTAAGTGGCTTGATTTTTAATGGGAATTTAAATGTAAATAATATATTAACTACAAATTTTGACACTCTTATTGAAGAAAGTCTTGCTGAACTAAACTATCTTTATAATAGTATAAGTATTGTTGCTGACTCCAATATAAATCAAAATAATAATGAGTTATTAAATATAATTCACTTGCATGGAATTTGGAATGTAGGTGAAACCATGCATAGTAAAAACCAACTTCAATCATCAAGAAAAAAAATAGAAGCTTCATTAAGAAACATATTAGCTAACAACACTATGTATATAATTGGTTATAGCGGTTGGGATGATAGTTTTACTAGAACATTAGCATCTATTGTTAATGATGATAAAGAAAATTATTCACTAGCATGGTGTTTTTTCGATGAAAACGATACTGATATATTGAATAAATATTCACATTTATTCGATATTTTAGCACCTGCAATCAGTCGGGATAGAGTACAGTTTTATAAAGGGATTAACTGTAATAGCTTATTTAATGAAATAGAGAAAAAAAAAGACAATAAGTGACTCTACATCAAGAGCTAAGGTATCAAAACCAATAGTAAACTACTTTAGCTTTGATGAGAATAATTTATTTTCAAATATAAGGAATAATGAACAGATAGCATGTTTAAATGTTTTAGAAGAAAATAATGTTTTATTTATAGAATCAGAAATAGGATTTGGTGAATTAAAATTTATACAGTCATTCACATCCAAAATAAAAAATAGAAATCTTTTTATAAAAATAAACTTATCCAACGAAAGAACAATTAACGATATAAATAAAAAAATAAAATCAGATGCAGGCCTAGATATATCATCAATTATTTATAATAATCATTACCGAAGGTTATGCCACGGCACTGACCGTTAGCCAGTTAAATCAAGGCACAGTTTTGGCTGCAATAGATGCAGGTCATTTGCTTTCTGTCGCTCAATCAGTCCGGGAACACTGGCCTGATGCGAGAATCATTATTGCCGCAGATAACGACTGGCATTTTCCCAATGAATTAGATAAAAACGGTAAGCCGAAAAAGAATATTGGCAAGACTTCGGCAGAAAAAGCGGCTCTTGCGGTGAATGGCTGGGTAACGTTACCACCAACTGAGCACAAAGCCGATTGGGACGATTACCGCCAGCAACATGGAGTGGAAATAGCACAGCAAGCCTTTGCTCAGAGGCTTTATCAACCAACATCAATCAAGAAAAAAGCAGCCGTTCAGCTTAATAATGATACCGAATCTTCAAAACTGACATTATGCCAGATGGGAGCCAGCCAGCGCGGAGAAGTGTTACTGGCGCGTTATAGCGGAGATTTAGCGTTGGATGGCGCTTCGGAAAGCGTTCATCACTATGATAGCATTGTCTGGCGTCCGGTCAGTGATCGCGATTTAAGGCGGGAAATGGTCTCCGCCTTTATGGAAGAGAAACTACCGTATTCACCGCATGGTATTAGTTCAGCCGTGGATGCCCTGAAATTACAGCTTCCCATGATGCAACCACCAGAACGCCACTTAATCGGGTTTAGTAATGGCGTATTTGACCTGAAAGCCTGTCAGTTCCGGCCTCACCGCAAAAATGACTGGCTATTGCTTGCCAATGACGTTGAATTCAATTCCCCTATTTCGGGGGAAACTCTGCAAGATCACGCGCCCCAGTTCTGGCGCTGGCTCAATCAGGCAGCAGCCAACTGTGAAAACAAAACAAACAGAGTGCTGTCAGCGCTGTTTATGGTGCTGGCGAACCGCTATGACTGGCAACTATTTTTGGAAGTCACCGGAGCCGGAGGCAGCGGTAAAAGCATCTTTGCCGAAATTTGTTCCATGCTGGCAGGTAAAGGCAATACTGTTTCTGCAAGCATGGCTGCACTAGAAAACCCACGGGAACGGGCGTTGATTGTCGGCTATTCGCTGATTATCCTGCCAGATCAAACTCGCTATGTGGGCGATGGTTCCGGCATCAAGGCAATTACGGGTGGTGATGAAGTTGCTATCGATCCGAAGCATAAACAACCCTACTCAACCCGTATTCCCGCCGTTGTACTGGCAGTAAATAATAACGCCATGAGTTTTAGTGATCGCAGTGGTGGGGTATCGCGGCGTCGGGTAATTTTTAATTTTTCCGAAGTAGTACCAGAAAATGAACGTGATCCACTCCTACGGGATAAAATTGCAGCAGAATTACCCGTGATTATCCGGCATCTTCTGCATCGGTTTACTGATCCACAATCAGCAAGGCGTTTACTGGCAGAACAACAGAAATCTGCGGAGGCGCTAGATATCAAACGCGGCACAGATCCATTGGTCGATTTTTGCGGTTATCTTATTGTTTCCTATGAAGCTGACGGCCTATTAATCGGCAATGCCGAAATTATGCCGTTCAATCCTCGTAAGTACCTTTATCACACCTACCTTGCTTATATGAAAGGCAATAACCTGAACAAACCTGTTTCCGTAACTCGTTTTGGCATGGATATGCCGGGCGCGCTGGCGGAGTACGGTCAGCACTATCTGCGCAAGAAAAGCAAACAAGGCATTCGTAGCAACCTGAGTCTGGATATTAATACTGCTATCGAGTGGATGCCGAAACTGACAAGAGATAACCAGCCAGAAGAATAACTTTTTCTGATGACAGTAGTTTTTCAAAGAAATATAAAAAAGTGTTCACCACTATTCACTCTATAATTTAAATAAGATATATCAATATATTATGGGGTGAATAGTTATTTTTAAACTGTTCACAACTATTCATCACTGTTCACCTTAATTTTCCGGTTCAGGGTGAACGGTTGGGTGAAGAGTGGTGATGAGTTTAATTTCAAGTCATCACCCATTAATGATATGAATTTAAATGAAAATATTCAAAGGTGAACAGGGTGAACAGTTTTATTACTAATTCTTTAATAGGGAGGGTAGATAAAAATTGTTTTTCTGGCAGGTGATCTTTCAGCTCTCAGTGTTACCGGGGTAATTTATTAGCCCGGTAACACTGAGAAGACAAGTGTAGCGCGTCAGTGTGGATTTGAACTACTGCAGCTGAAACAATCACAGGAACAGTCTCGAGTCGTACCACAAATTTATAGACAGATACTAATTTTCTAGAATCCCGGCTTACAACCCCAGTATATTAATTTAAAAAACATGATTTTATTTTTCATCTAACTTAGTCAACTTCTCCAAGTATTTTTTTTCTGTCTTTTTATCTGAATTTAACCACCAAATTAGAATTCCCTTACTATATATATAGTAAATTATTTCTATATTTTTTATTTCCTCTGCAATTTTCCACAAGATGTCATGACACTTATTAAATAGAGCATCTAGCCTTTGCGTGAAAAGATAATCGTATATATTTTTTAATTCGGTAATTGTTCTTTCATCAATTTCATTCAACATGTTATTTTCTATTAGAATTTGATATTTATCAAGTCTTGCTCTAATTACGTTATATTGACTTGCATCTGTTGATAGTATTTTATTTATATTTTTCAGTTTATTGCTATTATCTTGATATTTGTTTAATCTAAATAAAATATTATTAGATAATGTATTAAATCCTAGGATTCTGGATTTTTTTTCTATCGACATTAATTTTTCTATTTTATCTTTCTTGGTTATTTCTTTATTGTTTGTGGTTATAATAACCTGAGCGGTTAAATGACAGACTGTATCATTTCTCTCTTCATTTATTGTTTTTTCTGCTAAATTTATGGATTTTTTAATATCTTTTTTTTCCAAAAGTAATAGCTCTTCTGATATTAACATCCTTTGTGTTTTCTTATCTTTATTTATAAGTGTATTTTTTGCTTTTTCTAAATTTTCCATAGCTAAATCATACTCTCCGATCATTCTATGTGAGTATGCTAAATAATGGAAATATTTATATTTATCACTACCAATAAATTCATCAAGAGAATTTATTATTGATAACGATGAATTTATTGTTTCTTTGAATCTTGATGAGTTTTTTAATGCATATACATATACATTAGATAGGTATTTTAACTTATTTAATTTAGTTTCATTTTTCTCTTTATCTTCCAATGATAAAAGCTCGCTTTTTAAATTCAATAAACATTTGTTTATTGAATTTATCAATATAACACAACCATTATCACCTTCTGTATTAAATTCAGAGTCTATTATTTTTCTATTTACTGAGTTTAATTTAAATCCATCTTTGGATTCAACTATGGATACTAATAAATAATCCTCTGATATAGAGTTTATTTCATCAATACTCATGATTGATAATATGTAGTCAGTAATAATAGGTGTTATTTTAATGATTGTTGTATTGCGATCTATATGTATAGCAATACCTAGTCCAAGGTCTATAATTTCTTTTGTATTTACTATGGTCAATTCACGACCATGTTTCGTTTTTTTTATATTGGTTATGGATTCTCCATTTTTTAAAACGCTAAGTATTTTTATTAATGTAAAGGTATTTGCTTTATTTTTATCTGTTTTTAATATATTTATATTATCTATTATTGATTCTGGAATATTTTCGATGAAATACGCATCATCAAAAATATCAATTTGTGATATTACCTCTTGAGCAGATGCACTCTCTAAATAAGTCATTATTTGTAGTAGTTTCATTACTACACCTTCACTCAGGTCATGAATCTTTGATATGTCAGTATTAGAAATTCTACTTTCATCAAATTTTTTTCTAATTACTATTGATGTTTCATAATATGATAATTGCTTTATTTTTACCTTATGATTTGATAATGGTATTAAATTTGAGTGTGATGTGAATATGTATTTAACATTTTCAATGTTACCATTATTATGTTTCTTTGTTATATCAGGCAGCTTTATTAGGTAATCTAAACAATCACTACTCAAATCTCCTCTTACTCTTTCTAATACTATATATGTTGTATTTTCTTTATCTAAACTGTGCCTGGATGTTCTTCCATGTCTGATAATGCAATAAAAGCACTTTTCTTTTGGCTACCAGACAGTAATTTCTTCGCTCCATCCGGTTTGATAATTTGCGCACCTGTAACTCTTTTATCCAGTGTTATCAATGGCAACAACAACGAACTATCTTCCAGCAATCTCTGGTTAGAGCAATACAGCCCTTTTGCAGTCAGATAGGACGATTCTCCGGCGACAGTTTGTGCCATTAGTACCGCCACTTTTTCGGCGATCGGCTGTATATGAATGGTTTCTTTGGCTGGTTTGGATTCCGGTAAAGGCAACGCTAGGGCATCAGCAACAACTTTTGCCGCCTCAAGAATCGAGATCCCTTGGGTTTTTGCCACTAAATCTAACCCATCGCCATAGTTTGGGATGTCACACTGGCGGCAATGCCAGTTGCCGTTATGGTGATCATCAATAAAGTGAAAGCGGTCAGTACCGCCGCGACAAATAGGGCAGGAACCATGTTTGCCTTTTGCAGGAATATCAATACCACAGGCGGGTAGCAGATTTTCCCAATGATACATAGCGGATTTTTTCACGGATTGAATAAGGTCGAGCGGTTTTTGTCCGTCTATTTTATCTGAAGATGTAAATTTAGGGTGAGTTTGGGTATGCTGTATATCAGCCATCATCGTTACTCCTAATAACGGTTATTGGTCAGACGCCTCAACAGTGTTTGCTGCACTTCGGGGCGTTGTTTTTTTATGTCATGCTTTTATGTATTACGTAACTGGTTATCCTATATATAAAATTTTGTTGGTTGTGCTACTATTTTTTCCTGTCACGAAGCGATTTGGCAAAATCATAAGGAGTTACAAATTGCTCCTTGTTAGCATCCAAATAATCCGCCCACCATTGCACCATCAACCGCCGTTCATCCAAATGTTTGGATGTATGAATATACGCCGCCCGAACATTATTTCTTTCGATATGGCTTAGCTGGCGCTCGATAGCATCATCACTCCACAGGCCAGATTCCCCCATTGCACCACGTGCCATTGCGCGGAATCCGTGCCCGCAAACTTCTGTTTTGGTGTCATAGCCCATCGCTCGCAACGCATTATTAACGGTGTTTTCACTCATCACTTTCTTTGGATCGTGATCACCGGGAAATATTACTTCATTCTCTCCGCTCAGGCTGTAAAGTGTTTTGATAAGCAAAATTGCCTGACGGCTCAACGGTACAATGTGTTCGGTTTTCATTTTCATACCACGTTGAGAATGCTTAACTCCATCAATGGGTTTTCGTGTTGCTGGTATATGCCAGACAGCTCTTTCGAGATCGATTTCTTCCCAACGAGCGAATCTCATTTCACTGGAACGAACAAATGTTAATAAAGTCAGTTCTACCGCAATTTTGGTCAGTAAGCGCCCACGATAACAGGAAATACGAGCCAAAAATTCAGGCAGGCGTTCATGAGGCAATGCAGGGTGATGTTTGGGCTTTACTATGGTGAGAGTGCCCGCCATATCATTGGCAGGGCTATATTCAAGGAGGTCATTTTGGACGGCATAACGCATGATGGCAGCTACACGCTGTTGTAATCTCTGGGCTACATCGTGTTTGCCCTCAGTATCAACGGCTTGGATCGGTGCTAACAGTTGGCTGGTTCGTAAAGTGCGAATGTCGAGAGTACCAATATAAGGGAAAATGTATTGTTCAAAACCTCGCATAATTCGCTCTCGATGATCTTCACTCCACCGTTTATTGCTGGCGTGCCATTCACGGGCGATCCGTTCAAAGGTATATGCACCCTTTGATTCGGCTTGTGCATCTTTTTTCTCTGCTTTGGGATCAATCCCTTGAGCAAGCAATTTTTTGGCTTCGTCCCGTTTGGCGAGTGCATCAGCTAATGAGACAACAGGATAGACACCAAAAGCCAGCCGATCTTCTTTTCTATCGGTGGGGCGATGATACTTCATGCGCCAGTATTTAGAACCGCGCGGTGTGATTTCGAGATATAAGCCAGCGCCATCCGCTAATTTATAGGATTTCTCTTTCGGTTTCGCAGTCTCGATTTGTCGGGCGTTTAGTTTCATTTTTGGGGCACATTTACAATCGAAGTGTAGATGCCCCAAATTATGCCCCTTGATGCGTGTTGATTGCAACAGACCACAGTGGACAGCAAAATAACTAAGTATCTTGATTTATTGGGATTTTTAGGGAGTTTATAGACTTGGGTAGACGTTAGAAAACTAACGAATGGTGCCGAAGGCCGGACTCGAACCGGCACACCCGAAGGCGGTTGATTTTGAATCAACTGCGTCTACCGATTTCGCCACTTCGGCACTGAAATGATTCGGAGAACGGGGGCCATTATACCTGTCAGAAGCACATTCGCAATACTTATCCTTTCGATTTTGCTCAAGTGCCGAAAAAAGAATCGCTTATTCTATTTTTTCGCCAGATTTTTACCAGTAACGCTTAAAAACCAAACCGCTTTTTCCATCCTATCCCGCCAATCCCTCCTCACACAATTCCTTCCAGCCAATAGACAACCTATAAACTCCTTATATAATTCAAAACAATACACTGCTATGAGGTAAATTATCATGACTATTATCAGTTGGATTTTTACAGGTATCCTGTTGGGTATCGTTATTGGGGCCATAATGGCGATATGTAAGAAAAACAAATAACAGCTTTATTCCTTCACTTGAATGCTCCCTGATTGGTTAATCCAAAAATGAAAAAACGGCTATATAAACTGTGTGCAGTTTCCGTCATGACATGGGCGATTTCAGCTTGTGCAGATTCTGGTTATTCACACCAGAAAAAATTTCAGCACTCCCATGCGCAACCGGCAAAATGGGGAGTGTCCGAGAGTAACGACAATATTAAGAAAATAGCTGCTGCATTGATCGACCAGTATTCCCAATCCATCTTTGAAGAGGGCAATCCTTTGGGAATGGCGATGGTGGTGATCGATAATAATCAGGTTATACATCGCAGTTTCGGGGAAACTTATCCAGGGAGCGGCGTTCGGCCACGGCAGGATTCTTTAATTCGTATTGCTTCTATTACCAAATTGATGACCAGCGAGATCATGGTTAAGTTGGCACAGAAGAAACGTCTCAAGATTACCGATCCGTTGCAGAAATACACTTATCACAGTGTCCATGTACCAAATTACGGCGCAGGGCAGCCAATCCGACTGTATCATCTGGCAAGTCATACCAGCGGATTGCCTCGGGAACAGCCTGGTGGAAAATGGGGACGCCCTGTATTTATTTGGCCGACCCAATCGAACCGCTGGACTTGGCTGAAAACCGCAGGAATAGATGCGGCGCCCGGCACGACGGCGTCGTATTCCAATCTGGCCTATGATTTATTGGCTGATGCCCTTGCTAAAGCCACGGGAAAACCCTATTCCCGTCTGCTACAAGAGGAGATTACTCATCCATATCGCATGAAAGATACGACACTGACACCCACACCATCCCAATGCGCCCGTTTAATGGTTGGGGTTAAATCCAGCCCTTGCGTCAATACGATTGCTGCCGCAGGCAGTGGCGGAATTTATTCTACTCCCGCAGATATGCAGCACTGGATGCAACAGTTTTTATCTTCCCATAATCAGTTAAGGAAGCAGACTGCCAGCCGTGAACAAGGTATCTACTTTAAACGTGCCGATCTGAAATCAATCACAGGGATGGATGTTGCGGGACTGGCAGACGGAATTGGACTTGGCTGGGTATATATGGATACCAACGGTATTTATCAGAAAACTGGCGGCGGCGGTGGGTTCAATACCTATATGGCAATGATCCCTGAAAGCAATATCGGCGTATTTGTGGTGATGACCCGCAAGGAGCAAAGTAAATTTAGTCGTGTGACGAATGGAGTTAATGAATTAGTTGCCGCATTGGCGCGCAATCATCAGCAAATTTAGTTTTGTTAAAAAATCGCCTCCACTGTTGACGGTGGAGGCAGCGACAGATAAGTCAGCTGAGATATCAGTTTGTTATTTTCTATATAAGAGTAAGTAAACACTCACTGCAAAAAACAACAAACTTGGCAACAGCGCCCCTAATATCGGCGGCATACTATAAACCAAACTGAGCGGGCCGAATATCTCATTCAAGACATAGAACACAAAGCCCATACTGATCCCCACCACAACCCTGAATCCCATCGGCACGCTACGCAGTGGCCCGAAGATAAAGGAAAGTGCCATCAGCATCATCACCGCAACCGATAAAGGTGCGAAGATTTTCTTCCACATATTAAGCTGGTAACGTCCGGCATCCTGTTGGCCCTGTTGCAGGTAGGTAATATATTGATGCAGGCCGCGGATGGAAAGCGCTTCAGGATCAAGGGAAACGACGCCCAGTTTTTCTGGTGTCAGCCGACTTTTCCAGTCCGCCGAAAGATGTTGTGACCCCGTGATCCGCCCATCCTGAGTTAAATCGGATTCTTCAACCTGAGATAACTTCCATTGATGGTTATTTTGATCATACACCGCTGAAGCCGCATACCTTATGGATAACAGTTTTTGGTTGTCATCAACATGATAGATGTTGACACCGTTTAGGGCATTGTCCTTCCCAACACTCTGGATATAGACAAAATCTTGGCCATCTTTCGCCCAAAGCCCTTTAGTAGTGGACATCAGTGAGCCACCATACATTTTTTGGGAACGGTAATTGCGGGCAATCTGTTCTCCTTGTGGGGCAACCCATTCACCAATGACCATCGTTAGCAAGACCAGCGGGATTGCCGTTTTCATGACTGCCCCCGCCACTTGCAGACGGGTAAAGCCAGAAGCCTGCATGACCACCAGCTCACTACGTGTCGCCAGTGCGCCCAGACCTAATAACGCCCCGAGCAGAGCAGCCATAGGGAAGAAGATCTGAATATCTTTGGGAATACTCAACAGGGTATAAATGCCTGCGGAAAATGCGCTATATTCCCCCTGCCCGACTTTGCGTAGCTGATCGACAAACTTAATGATGCCGGAAAGCGATACCAGCATAAATAAAGTCATCAGGATGGTTTGCAGGATGGTGCGCCCGATATATCTATCCAATACCCCAAACATCATGACGCTCCTTGAGTCTTAAAGTGCGAACGCAGTTTGCGCATGGGGACGGTATCCCACAGATTAAGGGTCACAGCCAACGCAAAGTACACGCCGTTGACCAACCACATGCAGAACAGAGGATCAAGTTTGCCTTTACTGCCATTGGAATGCAGGGAGCTTTGCAGCAGGAAGAAAATCAGATAGAGCAACATGGCGGGTAACATACTGAGTATCCGCCCCTGACGCGGGTTCACGACACTTAACGGCACCACCATCAACGCCATGATCAACACTGAAGCAATCAACGTCAGGCGCCAGTGAAATTCGGCACGAGAGTCGTTATCGGTATCATGCCAAAGCTGTTCAATCGATTTTTGTTCAACTTTGTTATCGATATCTGCTTTTTGGTGCCCAATTATGGCCTGATAATTAGTGAACTCCGTAATACGGAAGTCACGCAACAGTGCCGTACCTTCATAGCGCATTCCTTGATGAAGTACCGCCACCTGATTACCATTCGGGCGTTCTTCCATATGCCCGCCATCTGCAATGACCACAGAAGGGCGCTGGTCATTCGCCGGACGGAGCTGGGCCAGGAAAACATTCTCAAAAGTGTTCCCCTTCACGTTACCGATATACAGCACCATGTTGCCATCACGAGAAGGTTTGAATTGCCCTTCCATAATTGCCGCAAGGCTTGGATTGGCTTTTGCATCCGCCAGTACTTGCGCTTTAGATTTGGCAGACCACGGCGTGACCCAGATAACGTTAGCCGCCGCCAACGCTGATGTGAAGAGAGCCAGAATAAGGGCTGATTTCACCAATACACTTTTGCCCAACCCGCAGGCATGCATAACGGTGATTTCACTTTCGGTATAGAGTTTGCTGAACGTCATTAATACCCCAAGAAATAAACTCAGGGGCAAAATAAGCTGCGCCATCTCTGGCACACCTAAACCTAACAACGATAAAACCAAATTTGCGGGAATATTTCCTTCCACCGCCGTACTCAATACGTCAACTAATTTCTGGCTGAAAAAGATCAGCGATAAGATGAACAGTATTGCGATTTGGCTTTTCAGGGTTTCCCGTACTAGATATCTAATGATGATCACGCTTATTACGCCTGTGAAAACTTGTCTTTTTGCAGGAAAGTCGCTAACTTCGTCGTATATCTACCATTTATATGAATCAGTTTGGCTTCCCCATCGCTAAAATGATACCAAAGCATTCCATATATTGGTTCCCAATTAGAACATAGTTATCGTTATCTAAGTATCAAAAAATAATAGGCTTAGTTTAACATAACCGTTAATTTTCTTTGGGATGAATGAATGCGGAACGCGGTATTTTAGCGATTGTATCCGTCTTTGTCTTTAAGATTCAGGAGAACGCATGGAGTTTAGTGTAAAGAGCGGTAGCCCGGAGAAACAGCGCAGTGCCTGTATTATTGTCGGCGTGTTTGAACCCCGCCGTCTTTCCCCTATCGCAGAGCAGCTTGACAAAATAAGTAACGGCTATATCAGTGCGTTATTGCGCCGTGGTGAACTTGAAGGCAAGGTAGGTCAAACCTTGTTGCTGCATCATGTTCCGAATGTACTGTCTGAGCGTATTTTGCTGGTTGGATGTGGAAAAGAGCGTGAGCTGGATGAACGCCAGTATAAGCAAATTATCCAGAAAACAATCAGTACCCTCAATGAAACCGGTTCAATGGAAGCGGTTTGTTTCTTGACAGAACTGCACGTGAAGGCGCGCAATAATTACTGGAAAGTCCGTCAGGCGGTCGAAACCGCCAAAGAGTCACTGTATGTTTTTGATCAACTCAAGAGCAGCAAAAATGAATTGCGCCGCCCGCTGCGTAAAATGGTGTTCAATGTGCCGACCCGCCGTGAATTGACCAGCGGTGAACGCGCCATTCAGCACGGTCTTGCCATTGCATCAGGTATCAAAGCGGCAAAAGATCTCGCTAATATGCCACCCAATATCTGTAATGCGGCGTATTTGGCATCACAGGCGCGTCAGCTTGCTGACAATGTGACCAATCTGACCACCAAAGTCATTGGTGAAGAGCAGATGAAAGAGCTGGGTATGAATTCTTATCTGGCGGTTGGTCAGGGTTCGCAGAATGAATCCTTGATGGCCGTTATGGAATATAAAGGCAGCGCAGACGCCAATGCGAAACCGATCGTATTGGTGGGCAAAGGGCTGACGTTTGATTCCGGCGGTATCTCGATCAAACCTGCCGAAGGCATGGATGAGATGAAATATGATATGTGCGGTGCAGCTTCCGTCTATGGCGCCATGCGCGTTGTTGCCGAACTGCAATTGCCAATCAATGTCATCGGTGTTCTGGCAGGCTGTGAAAATATGCCTGGTGGACGCGCCTATCGCCCTGGAGATATTCTGACTACCCTGTCCGGTCAGACTGTTGAAGTGACAAACACGGATGCGGAAGGCCGTCTGGTACTGTGTGATGCGTTGACTTATGTTGAGCGTTTTGAGCCGGAATCAGTCATTGATGTCGCCACCTTGACCGGCGCTTGTGTTGTCGCGCTGGGCGGTCACTACACCGGCCTGTTGTCTAACCATAATCCCTTGGCGCATGAACTGCTGAATGCCTCAGAGCAGGCAGGAGATCGTGCATGGCGTCTGCCGTTAGCGGATGAATATACCGAACAGTTAGAATCCAACTTTGCGGATATGGTCAACGCGTGTGGGCGCTCTGGTGGTGCAATTACCGCAGGCGCTTTCCTGTCCCGCTTTACCGCCAAATATCACTGGGCACATCTGGATATTGCGGGTACAGCATGGCGTTCAGGTAAAGCGAAAGGAGCAACAGGTCGTCCGGTTGCACTCCTGTCACAATTCCTGTTAAATCGTTCAGGTTTGAATTCTGATGATTAATGCTCCCACCGCTTAATGGAATTAGGGTATTGCAACTGCAATACCCATACTGTTTCAGTAACCTTGCAACCAAGAAACTATGAAAAACGCCACCTTCTATTTATTAGAAAAGCTGCCATTATTAGAAAAGCTGTCACCGGAAAAGCGGTTATCGGAACAATCCTCGTCGGAGGAACTACAGCCACATGAATGGCTGGCATGTCAGTTTGCTGCTGATCAATGGCGTGCAGGGAAGCGGGTTCTGATTGCTTGTGAAAGCCAGCAACAGGCCGAAAAATTGGACGAAGCATTATGGCAACGGGAGCCGAATCAATTTGTACCACACAATCTTGCCGGCGAAGGCCCTCGATACGGCGCACCCGTGGAGTTATGCTGGCCGCAAAAAAGAGGCAATGTACCCCGCGATGTATTAGTGACACTGCTTCCTCATTTTGCAGACTTTGCCACAGCTTTCCATGAAGTGATAGACTTCGTTCCTATTGATGAAAATCTGAAACAGTTAGCGCGCGAACGATATAAATCTTATCGTAGCGTCGGCTTTAATTTGACCATGGCAACCCCGCCAACCTATTGAATATCAAGACACAATGGAAAAGACACCCGCTACTCAAACGCAATCTGAGCCATCTCTCGATAAAACATACAACCCGACAGAGATAGAGCAACCCCTTTACAACCACTGGGAACAGAGTGGTTACTTCAAACCGAATGGCGATACCAGCCGCGAAAGTTTCTGCATCGTCATTCCCCCCCCAAACGTCACCGGCAGCCTGCATATGGGACACGCCTTCCAGCAGACTATCATGGATACTATGGTGCGTTACCAACGTATGCAGGGTAAAAATACCCTGTGGCAAGCCGGAACTGACCACGCGGGTATCGCGACCCAAATGGTTGTTGAGCGTAAGATCGCGGCAGAAGAAGGCAAAACCCGCCACGATTATGGTCGTGAAGCTTTTATCGACAAAATTTGGCAGTGGAAAGCAGAATCGGGTGGCAATATCTCCAACCAGATGCGCCGTATGGGTAACTCCGTTGATTGGGAACGTGAGCGCTTCACTATGGATGAAGGTTTGTCCAAAGCAGTGAAAGAAGCCTTCGTACGCCTGTATCAGGACGATCTGATTTACCGTGGCAAACGTCTGGTTAACTGGGACCCGAAATTGCGCACGGCGATTTCTGATCTGGAAGTCGAAAACCGTGAAGTAAAAGGTTCCATGTGGCACCTGCGCTATCCGCTGGCTGACGGCGTTAAGACCGCAGAAGGCAAAGACTATCTGATCGTTGCCACAACCCGTCCAGAAACCATGCTGGGAGATACCGGTGTTGCCGTGAACCCGGAAGATCCGCGCTATCAGGATCTGATCGGCAAAGAGATCCTCCTGCCACTGGTGAACCGCCGTATTCCTGTTGTTGGCGACGAGCACGCGGATATGGAAAAAGGCACCGGCTGCGTGAAAATCACTCCAGCCCACGATTTCAATGACTATGAAGTCGGTAAGCGCCACAGCCTGCCAATGATCAACATCCTGACCTTCGACGGCAATATTCGTGAAGCCGCAGAAGTGTTCGACAGCAACGGCGAAGTTTCCGATCTCTACCCGACCGACATTCCTGCCGAATACCGTGGCATGGAGCGTTTCGCTGCCCGTAAAGCGGTGGTGGCAGAATTCGAAAAACAGGGCCTGCTGGTTGAGATCAAACCTCATGACCTGACTGTCCCTTACGGCGACCGTGGCGGCGTGGTTATCGAGCCAATGCTGACCGACCAATGGTATGTTCGTACGGCACCATTGGCAAAAGTGGCGATTGAAGCGGTTGAAAATGGTGATATCCAGTTCGTACCCAAACAGTACGAAAACATGTACTACTCGTGGATGCGTGATATTCAGGATTGGTGCATCTCCCGTCAATTGTGGTGGGGCCACCGTATTCCGGCGTGGTATGACGCACAAGGCAACGTTTATGTTGGTCGCAATGAAGAAGAAGTTCGCCGCGAGAACAATCTGGGCACCGATATCATCCTGACCCAAGACGAAGACGTACTGGATACCTGGTTCTCCTCTGGCCTGTGGACATTTTCCACCCTCGGCTGGCCTGAGCAGACCGAAGCATTGAAAACCTTCCATCCGACTGATGTGCTGGTCAGTGGCTTCGATATTATCTTTTTCTGGATTGCGCGCATGATCATGCTGACCATGCACTTCATCAAAGATGAAAACGGCAAGCCACAAGTGCCATTCAAGACGGTCTACATGACTGGCCTGATCCGCGATGAAGAAGGCCAAAAAATGTCAAAATCCAAAGGGAACGTGATCGACCCTCTGGATATGATCGACGGTATTCCGCTGGAAAATCTGCTGGAAAAACGTACCGGCAATATGATGCAGCCACAAATGGCCGAGAAAATCCGCAAGCGCACCGAAAAACAGTTCCCGGAAGGCATTGAAGCCCACGGTACTGACGCCCTGCGTTTCACGCTGGCGGCACTGGCTTCTACCGGTCGTGATATCAACTGGGACATGAAGCGCCTGCAAGGCTATCGCAACTTCTGTAACAAACTGTGGAACGCCAGCCGTTTTGTCCTGATGAACACAGAGCGACAGGATTGTGGCCAGAACGGTGGTGAAATGTCGCTGTCACTGGCTGATCGCTGGATCCTGGCAGAGTTCAACCAGACCATTAAAGCCTATCGTGAAGCGCTGGATACTCACCGTTTCGACATCGCCGCTAACATTCTTTACGAATTCACCTGGAACCAATTCTGTGACTGGTATCTGGAGCTGTCTAAACCGGCAATCAACAAAGGGACAGAAGCCGAAGTCCGTGCGGCTCGCCATACCCTGATTGAAGTTTTGGAAGGTTTACTGCGTCTGGCACACCCCATCATTCCATTTATCACTGAAACCATCTGGCAGCGGGTGAAAGTCGTCAAGGGTATAGATGCGGATACCATCATGCTGCAACCGTTCCCTGAATTCGATCAGGCGAAAGCCGATGAGTTGGCATTGAACGATCTGGAGTGGATCAAGGAAGCGATCATTGCGGTGCGTAACATTCGTGCAGAAATGAACATCGCGCCAAGCAAGCCGCTGGAAGTTCTGCTGCGTGATGCGAATGATGATGCACAACGCCGTGTCGCTGAAAACCTCAATTTCCTTCAGGCAATGGGGCGTCTCTCTTCTGTTACCGTATTGGCGGCCGGAGAAGCAGCACCTGTTTCTGTCACCAAACTGATCAATGGGGCGGAAGTGCTGATCCCAATGGCCGGTTTGATTAATAAAGATGCAGAGCTGGCACGCCTGGATAAAGAAATCGAGAAGCTGGATAAAGAGATTAGCAGCATTGAAGGCAAACTGGCTAACGAAGGCTTTGTCAGCCGTGCACCGGAAGCCGTTGTTGCCAAGGAGCGCGAACGTCTGGCGACCAACAATGCCGCAAAAGAGAAGTTACTGGCGCAGAAAGAGACTATCGCTGCCCTGTAATTTTTCTTAGTTGAAATTTTTTCATATAAGCCACTGCAATTTAGTTTGCAGTGGCTTTTTTCCGTCATCTATTTTTTAATTTTAGTCAGATCGCTACGTTCTCGCCAGCATTGAACTCCATATTGATGTCGTTAAAAATGAATGGTTCAGCTTCTCCGTAACGATAGGCGAGACTATGTAGTGTTATCCGACCCGCCACACTATCAAGAGATACTAAGTTTTGCGGATACCAAGCGCTTTCTGTCTCTGCGGTTGCAATGTCTGTGAGACGATCCGAATGTATTGATATAAGATGAAAGTTAAAAAGCGAATTTACCACCTTGATAGAACGGGTAAGGAACATATCAGCGTAAAGCATAAAGGCAAATAGAATGCCTGTTGTTATTGCACCTTGTTCCATGAGATCTGTGAAAAAAGTGGTCTGGTGGGCAATTCAGGCGGCCTCGAAAAAATGGACGATGCCGATGACACAAAATCAGGTACAGGGTTCTTTTCTGTGCTCATCAGAAACAAAAACCTTCTTATTTTTAAAATCTATAATGATTTTTCGGTTTCTAAGGAAGCTGTTTCCTATAATGCCATCAATTTTCCCCATATGTTGAAAATGTCCATCAACAATAACTGAACTAAACTGTTCCGGTTTTCCAGTTATTGATTTCATTGTGAGCACTGTAGCTTCACATCCTTTGTTATCTATTTCCGGATTAACTGAGAGACAGCTTATAGGTTTGTAAGACTTAAGTCTTTCACGCCATATTATAGATACTGTGGCACCCGTATCCAGAATCATATGGTATTCATGGCCGGATTGTTCGACATAAAAAACCATTCCTTCAGAGGATATTTGAAAAGGAAATTGTGTAAAACCTTTTGGAGCCTTCTTCTTTTTACCAGTAAAACTATCTGCTATAGTTAATGTATTAGAGATATAATCCAGTGTTATTTGTTTATCTTTAAAAGCGCCGAGACCTACAACAGGTGTATTTGGTAATTTTCCTTTATTATACCCCCATTGCTTAAATGGAGTCACGATCACATCTTTAAACCTCATATTATTTACATTCAGAGAATGAGCAAGATAATTTATATTTCTCTGGATTTTTCCGGTTAAATCTGTACTGTGATAAGTACTTTCTTTTTTGAGTCCTTTTATTTTATTTATCTGAGAGTTGTAAAGGTGAAAACCCATAGAAGAGCCGGCATCAACCATTGCATATACTGGCTGCCCATCAATTATAAATGTTGTATGAGGAACAGAATATTCATCAAAGTTCAGTTTTAATGTTACAGAATTTTTTATATTCGCAACCGAACCCTCTGAAAAGAGAGTAAAAGAAAAAAATGCAAACATTGCTAACCAATAATTAAATTTCATCATTGTTGTAGCTCACTTTTTTATTTTTGGGTATATCCTCGACGTCAATGCTATCAGCGTGCTGATCATCAGGTATGAGGAAATCGAAGCGCTGGCATTTGAGTTCCTTAAGCTGTATCCAGCAGACTATCGACGAGTTCTTTGCGCTTTGTTTTCTGCTATTTCACGTTGTAATTTGCTCATGATATATCCTTATTTTTTAAATTAGATGTCATGCCGAAACTTGCGATGACTCCTGGAGTATAGCGCCAACAACATATACAAAAACAAAACAAATAATCAACCATTGATATACGATTGAACCACAAAAAGAATTGATTTATAACATAACGGCATTAGGTTTCACGGTGATGCGAAATCCTGTCATTTTTATGGCCTTAAAAAGAATAAACTGTCACTAAATATTACCAACTTAGAAATGAATACCTTGATTAAGCCACTGCAATTTAGTGAGCAGTGTTTTTTTGTAATTTGTTTTTTTAATTAAATAACCACTGCATCAACATAAAAAACAGCAGAGAAAACACTAAATTATTTAATATTGAGTTCGTGTATTGACTGATAAAATAAGTCTACACCACCGTTATCAATGCAAACACCAGAGCAATAGCAACCATATGATCTCGTCCCGCTCATAACATGACAACAAGCTCCGTCTAATGAACGGAACTTGGGAAAACAAAATAATGGATAAAAAATAGATTTTTTCAAAAAATCAGTATCGAATTATGTTGTTTTTTTGATAAGTTTTTTGTCATTATTATCGACCTTATTTTTAATATAAATGCTTAAAAATGCCATAAATGTAAAAACAATACTACTGAGAACAACTGTATGTATTCCTGAATGTGATACAACCCATCCTCCAGTGACAGCACCAATTGTTATACCTAAGTTAGAAAAAGAAATATATAAACTGTTGGCGAATTCTGGAGCTTCACTGGCTTCCCGCATCAACCAAGTCTGGCTGATAACAAGCCCAGCAGAATGTAGCGCTCCCCAAAAAATAGTCAACACAAATATGGCCATTGGTGAAAACCCTAAATACCAGATAAAGACATATAGAAGGCTTAATAAAATAGGGTATGCATGGGTTGTTTTTACAACGCTTTTTTGTAAAAAATGACTAAAGACAAAATTTCCCAAGAATCCACTCACACCAAATAAAATTAAAATTGCGCTAATAAGATTATTATTGAGGTGTGTAATTTTAGAAAGGTAATCTGCGATATAACTGAAGTTTGAAAACATCGCCGAGAAAATCAGTATCACCGTAAAAATCGTCAACCACAGTTTTCCCTTTCTTAACACTGCTAATTGGCTAGAAAAAACAATTTTTTTTGTAGAGGGAAAAGAAGGAACAAAAAACATAATACCGATGAAAGCTAATACGCAGGACACTGCCCCAAAGTAAAATGCAGCACTTAATGACAAATGCTCTGCGATGAGCGAACTCATTGGTACACCTAATACCAATCCCACAGCAACACCTGCAAAAACTTTTGCTACCGCTCCTGGGCTTTTTTCTTTAGATACTGAGTTGGCAGCAACCACAAGTGCGACTGCAAAGAAAACAGCATGCACCAGTGCTGGAAGTATTCTAAAGAAAAGCATCACATTAAAATTATCCGTCGTGGCATATATAAGGTTAGAAATAACAAATATGAAGAGAATAATAAGTAGAGTATATTTTTTATTATACCTCGATAGCATTAGAGTAACAAATGGACCTGTTATGGCTACAATAATAGCATAGATACTTACAAGAAAACCAACCTGAGTAGGCGTAACATGAAGTTGTGATTCTAATTGTGGAAGCAATCCAATTACAGCCACTTCGGTAGTAATAACACTAAAAACTGCAATAGATAAAACGAGTAAGAGCATAGAATTCTTATTTTGCATATAACCGCCTCCGAGATTTGGATTTTTCGTGGTGTTTTATGTGAAAGTAGACAAAAATTACACTTTTATTAGCTCATGTGTTAATTACTATTTTGCTAGATTTGGCTTTTTTAAGCGCACGTTAAATTTTTTTTACAAATTTATCCCATTAAAATAATTAACTATTTTCAATAGTGCTACATTTTGCCATGCCATGTCCACTTAAAGTGGTAAGCGGCAGGTCTTATTTCAAAAGCGAACATGCCAATCTGTCCCAAGGCAAGTGCTCTGCAAAGCACCACGTTATCGGAGGTTAAGCCCGGCGATAGAGAAGTTGAATGGATGCTGAAAATGATTTCAATAAATGTGTAGATACCTATGTGACCTACAGGGCAGGAAACTGCCCTGACTTCCATCACGGAAATACGTCTATTGCAGCCGTCTGGATTTATAGACCGTTTCTTCACCACAACCACTGCATCAACATAAAAAACAACAGAGAAAACCCCAAACTCTTTAATATTGAGTGCGTATATTTACTGATAAAATACGCCAATACCACCGTCATCAATGCAAATACATATTTAATATTAAACTGGTCAATTAATTCACTTAGGGATAAATTATCCAATGAAATATTAACGATAATCGTCCCCAGAATAAAACAAATGGCATAATCCAGTGAGGTAATTAGCAAACCTTTTCCTTTTGACTCGCTATGCTTATTCATCAAAAAAGGCGCGGCCCTTAATATAAAACTGATTAACCCCATTAATATGATCAACAACATCATGATCTTTTATCCTGTCTGATTTTCCGCTCAATAAACGCAATCGCTATCCCACATAAAACGGGAACGGCAAGATCGATGAGTTTCATATCCACTTCATTTAATAATGGTGCGCAAATCCCTCCTGTCACTGTCGCTAGGACAGACATGTCCTTGCCTGAACGCCTGGCTGTCAGGGAAGCAAAATGGATGGGAACCAACATCATGAGAAACAGAGAAAGGGAACCATAATCCAGATATTCTGCCGAAATGTACCCCAACAAAGTGGCACATAAGGTCATCACAAAACAGGGTACAGCAACGCCGAGATAAAAATGAAATTGGGATTTCCCATCTGTGATATTTTCCGCAGAGAGATGTGCATGCGTCACCGTATAAGTGCTGGCGCTAAATCCCAACATTGACAACAAAACATGTTGTTTAGGCACACCACGAAAATATGGTGACATTACCATCGCCATCAAGAAAAAACGGAAGTTGATCAGCAATGCCAGAGCGATAACAGAAAGTATCGTCCCATCAGCCAGATAACCTACCGCCGCCACTTGTAACGGTGCAGCGTATATCAACAATGAGCCAACCAACGTTTCCATTAATGGAATACCATGACTCTGATAAAGCGCACCAATCGAGGTAAAAATAAAGAAAAATGAGATACAAACAGGCAAAGAATCAACCATGCCTTTCCTAAAGAGCGAATTTAACACCTGGCACCTATAGTTAGCATTATATTTAGGGTAACGGAGAAGTTAATCTATTTCATGATAAATATCATTAAATAATAATCAATAGAAAACCAAGATAGACCCAGTTTATTATCCATGACATCAGGATATGATATAACTTTATTTTATATATAAGGCTGATGATATTACCGCTATAGTGGAAATAATTTAAAAAAACAATAATTCCCTCTCGGAGAAATAACATGAAAGCCATACTCAATATATTATTAGCGGGTATTATCCAGTTAGGTGTCACCTCACTTGCCTATGCACAATCTACCCTTGATAACATTCAATCCACGGGGATATTCAGGATCGGAACCGAAGGTGCCTATTCTCCATTCAGTTATCATGATGCTTCTGGGAAACTGACCGGGTTTGATGTGGAAATCGGCCGCGAAATTGCATTACACATGAAAATGAAACCTGAATTTATTGAAAGTAAATGGGATGGTTTGATTGGTGGACTGGATGCCGGACGTTTCGATGCTGTGATGAACCAGATTGCCATTACACCGGAGCGCGAGAAGAAATATCGTTTCTCCCTGCCCTATGTTATCTCAAAAGCCGTACTGATTACCCGCAAAGATAACAACGATATTAAGACGTTCAGCGATTTAAAAGGGAAAAAATCGGCGCATACCCTGACGAATAACTTTGCCCAAATCGCCAGACATTATGGTGCTGACATTATCGGCACTAATGGTTTTAATCAGGAAATAGAACTGGTGAGCACAGGCCGCGCAGATGCGACAATTAACGATAAACTTTCTTACCTCGATTACAAAAAACATCGCCCGGATGCACCGGTAAAAATTGTTGCCGCAGATACCCAGGCAGCACAAACCGCCGTGCTATTGCGTAAAAATGATACTGAATTAAAAGCTGCAATAGATAAAGCGATTACTGAGATAAAAGCGGATGGGACTTATCAACGCATTTGGGATAAATATTTCGCTGAAAGCGACTAACCAATCATGAAAATAGGAGCCTAACGGAATAGGCTTTTAAAAAAAATCTTAGGTTCTAAGCTAGAACTTTATTGTATATAACGTTCATCTTTTCTTGCCATATCATCATTAAAACAACCCTATAAAAAATAAATATATTTTTAATCTCTATCAGGAAGGTTTTATGAACCCATCATGGCTCAATTTAGCGTTGGATTCCCTATGGCCGATGATTTACGCCGGCCTGACATTCACGATTCCCCTCACACTGATAACATTCGTACTGGGGATCTCATTGGGGTTTTTCGTTGCGCTCATCAGGTTGTATGGCCCTAAGCCACTGGTGGCTGTCGTTCGGTTTTACGTCTGGTTGATTCGTGGTACGCCTCTGCTGGTACAGCTATTCCTGATCTTCTACGCCCTGCCCAGCGTAGGGATTACGTTGGAAGCGTTCACCTCCGCCGTTATCGGCTTTACCCTGAATGTGGGGGCCTATACCTCAGAAGTGATCCGTGCCGCACTGACTTCTGTTCCCAAAGGGCAATGGGAAGCCTCTCACTCTATCGGCATGAGTTGGTGGCAATCGCTGCGCCGGATTGTCCTGCCACAAGCGGCACGGGTTTCAATTCCGCCCTTATCCAATACCTTTATTTCACTGGTAAAAGACACTTCGCTGGCTTCCGTCATTACCGTGCCAGAAATGTTTCTGGCGGCACAGCGCATCGCCGCCGTCACCTACCAGCCGCTGATCCTGTATACCGAAGCCGCCATTCTCTACCTCCTTTTAAGTTCGGTGTTATCAGCACTGCAAGTCCGGTTAGAAAAGAAATTCACTCAGCAAAACAGCCGTAAAAATAAGGAAGGCAAAGATGATTCAGCTTACCAACATTGAAAAAAGTTTCGACGGACAGAAGGTGCTGAAAAAGATTAGCCTGACCATTAAAGAAGGCAGCCTGACGGCACTGATTGGCCCTTCCGGTAGCGGCAAAAGTACTTTACTGCGTTGCATTAATCTGTTGGAGATCCCACAGGCTGGCAAGCTGGAAATCGGCAAAGAACAGATTACCTTTACCGGTAAGGAACGACTGCCACATCGGGAAATCCAGCGTTTTAACCGGCAAACCGGCATGGTATTCCAGAACTTTCAGCTTTTTCCGCATCTGACGGTGATTGAGAACATTATGGAAGGGCTGATTTGGGTCCAGAAATGGTCCCGTGAACGCGCCAGAGAACGGGCGCTGGCGTTGCTGGATAAAGTCGGCTTATCCCACAAGGCGGATGTTTGGCCCGCCACACTGTCGGGCGGTCAGCAGCAACGTGTGGCAATCGCCAGAGCAATGGCACCTTCCCCCAAGGTGCTGCTATGCGATGAACCGACATCGGCGCTTGATCCTGAGTTATCCAAAGAAGTCGTCTCAGTTTTGAAACAACTCGCCGGAGAAGGCACTACCATGTTAATGGCAACGCACGATCTGCGTCTGGCGGCCAACCTTGCCCATAATGTCGTATTTCTGGAATCGGGTGAAATTATCGAATCGGGCACGGCAAAAACTATTTTCACCCACCCCAGCAAGGTGCGAACAGTCGAATTTATCTCAACCCTGACAGAAACCTTACCGGATTGGGAAATATAGCGAGCAGTCACGGTACATTATTTATTCGGAGAAACGCGATGAAAAAAATTTTGAATTTATTACTGGCGAGTGCGACTGCTCTTGCTATTTCAGCCCCTGGCTATGCCGGCAAAGATTTTGATGCCATCAAAGCCGCTGGCGTCTTTAAAATCGGCACGGAAGGCACTTATCCTCCTTTTACCTACCACGATACCAGCAATCAATTAACCGGCTTTGACGTCGATATCGCGCGGGAAATCGCCCGACGTTTGAACGTCAAACCTGAATTTATGGAAGTCAAATGGGATGGTTTGATTGCTGGATTGGATGCTAAACGTTTTGATGCGGTTATCAATCAGGTCGGCGTTACCCCGGAGCGGACAGCGAAATACAGTTTTTCTCTTCCTTACACGACGTCTCAGGTTGTGTTGATCACCCGTAACGATAACGGTGATATTAAAACCTTCGCGGATATTAAAAACAAACGTTCAGCCCAATCATTGACCAGCAATTACGGGCAACTGGCAACCACTTACGGCGCGAGTCTGGTCAGTACAGATGGTTTTAATCAGGCTATTGATCTGGTCGCTACCGGACGCGCTGATGCCACACTCAATGATCGTCTGTCATTTTTGGATTTCAAAAAACAGCGCCCTAATGCGCCGGTAAAAATTGTCGCCCAGCAAACCGATGCGAGCAAATCAGCTGTCTTGCTGCGTAAAGGGGATGCTGAGTTACTGGAAGCAGTGAATAAGGCCCTGCAAGAGATAAAGGATGACGGTACGTATGCCCGTATCTCTGAGAAATACTTTGGCGTGGATATTTCCAAATAAAGTTTTATTTTCCTAAATAGATGGCGGCATTTTTATTAGGTCGCCTTTTTTATATTAAAAAACAAAACTCCCTCTTCACAAACCATCATCATTTTTATTAAAAACCATTAATATATTTAAACATACTGAAAGCATTTAACTAAACGCTATAAAATTCTATGATTCAACCTATTCTCACTAAAACTAAAAACATTCACAAAGGAAATTTATATACCAATCCAACTTCAAGATGCATGTTATATTTTCCCGCGCAGCGGGGAAATATAAGGCCTCGCGTTGTCTTGCGGATTGCAGTTTGAAGTTTGAAGTTTGAAGTTTGAAGTTTATCGAGTATAAATATTCTATAAACGAGTTAAAAATAATATATTTTCATTCAAATAGTTACACCAAAAAAGAGTCTACTATACAAAGTTTGAATAAGGAAAATAAATAATGATATCGGAAATGATCACGGCTTATCGTAAATCTAACGCACTGTTTGCTTTTGTAGAAAGCAAAGCGCCACTATATTTAAGCCCCCTAGATGGCAAAACGGTGGAGCAACTGGCTCAACTATGCAGCGTTTCTCAGGATAGATTCCATCGGCTATTAAATTATATGCTATCACTTAATGTATTAACAAAAAAAGAGGATAAATTTTACCTTACTGAGCAATGTTCATCACTCTCCGATCCAGACAGCCTTGAAACATTACATATCAAATTTGAATTAAGCCCAACCTGCTGGAACGCCTGGTCACAATACAGTACATCCTTAAGTAACATAAACAACCAACCTGCTTTTGAACTTAGCCATCATGCAAAATTTTTTGACTATTTACATCATGAAAATAATAAATTCCTCAAAACAACTTTTGATGATTTAATGACAAAAATTACCGGTACAATGAATAAATATATTATTGAACATATCCCTCTAAATGGCATTTCTGCACTCCTTGATATAGGGGGAGGCTCAGGCGCTTTAGCCAAAAATATAAAAATGCATTATCCACATATCCAATGCCACGTTATGGATCAGTATGATTTTGCTAAGCAAGAATCAGAAGAGGTTACTTTCATCAATGGCAATTTCTTTTCCACTATTCCATCAGGGTATGATGCTTATTGCATAAAAAATGTTTTGCACAATTGGCCAGATAATCAAGCTATTGATATTCTCAAGAATTGCCAGCAAGCAATGGGTGAAGATTCCGTTTTATATGTTATCGATATGCTTAAAGATCAAAATGATGCAGAGGCAGAGTCATTTGATTTACATATGGATATCCTTTTATCAGGTAAAGAACGGTATCAATCAGAATTTGAAGTTATAGCAAAACAGGCTGGACTCTCTATCACCAATACCTACAACCTGAATTTTTCCCTGACGGGAGGAAGCCAATACATTATTGAAATGAAAAAATAAATTCTCAATAACCTGAATGTTGGATAAGAAATTAAACTCATTGCCTGTCGCAAAAGATTAATTCAACACTGGGATGATAAATAAAAAAACGCCCTTTTCATCAGAATTTGGGGCACGTATTCGAAAAATGCAGGGATTGCCCGACAAATCGTGAAGCAATCTCTTGAGTTTGGCACAGAGCAAGGCTTTAAATGCGCTATCTGGAAACGACAGAAAACCTGAAAGCCGCCATTGCCTTATATGAAATGATAAAAACACTATAACGCCCATAAATCAGCCCCACGGTTTAAGTGGGGCATTTGGGTTTAACGCTATCTTTTTCGACGTTATCTTCAATCGATCTTAATGGAGTCTGGGTTCGGGTTCATCGTCTTCAGGGGGAAAGAGATCACCATCATCTTCATCATCAGGCGCGTTAGGATCTTCAAAATACGTCCCCCAACCGTCGTAATAGACACCGATCTTTTCTGCCAGATCGATGAGTTGCACAACCTGTACGTTGATCAATTCAGCCTCTAAACGACTTTCACTGATCACATCACAACACATCAAAACGACACCCTCTTCGGTTTCCAGCTCTTCCGCATCCGTGACTTCATAGCCTAACCTGAATGCTTCAAGGGCTGCTTTTTCCAGTTGATCGAAGTTTTCTGCCGAAAAATGGTGTTCAATAATATAGAGTGCATCAGGATCACTGCCATCTTCCAATAATTCTTCGATGATCAAACGAGTTTCTTCGCACTGTTCTTCTAAAGCATGTGGGTCTGCCATGCCAATCCCCTCTGTCAGTCGGCTGTCTTGTTTTGCATTCTCCCATCTTTTATGTACAAAGGATATATCTATCCAATTTTGTCCAAAAAGAAATGCATAACATAAGCGGCTGATCTATAACCTGTCTTGATACCTTCATGCCAGTAAACGCTGCACACAGGGCTTGTAATTGCATTTTTTATCGATATATAGTGAATATAAATTCAATATTGCCCTAATGGAGACAATGCATAATGAACCCTTTTTTCAAGCGTTCTTTCCTAAGATTACTTGATATTTCCTCCACAGAAATTGATACTCTTTTAACTTTATCCCATGCATTAAAAGCGAATAAAAAATCAGGTTCAGAATCTCCCGTCCTTACAGGGAAAAACATTGCCCTGATTTTCGAAAAAGACTCCACTCGTACACGCTGCGCATTTGAAGTCGCGGCGCATGATCAAGGTGCCAATGTTACCTATTTAGGCTCAAGCGGCAGTCAGATCGGACACAAAGAATCCATCAAGGACACCGCGCGGGTACTTGGGCGTTTGTATGATGGTATTCAATACCGTGGATATAGTCAGAAAATTGTTGAAACGTTGGCACAGTATGCAGGAGTTCCGGTTTGGAATGGCCTGACTGATGAATTCCATCCAACCCAACTTTTGGCTGATTTAATGACGATGCAGGAACACAGCCAAAAACCACTACCTGAAATCAAATTTGCCTATTTGGGCGATGCCCGCAATAACATGGGCAATACCCTGCTGGAAGCTGCTGCACTGACGGGTATAGATCTCCGTTTAGTTGCGCCACGAACATGCTGGCCGGAAAAAAATTTAGTGGCGGAATGCCAAAAACAGGCAGAGAAAACGGGCGGCCAGATCACGCTGACAGAAGATATTGCGCAAGGGGTAAAAGGGGTCGATTTTCTGTATACCGATGTTTGGGTATCAATGGGAGAACCGAAACCAGTCTGGCAAGAACGCATTGCATTACTGAAACCCTATCAGGTCAATATGGCGGTTGTGAAACTCACAGGGAATCCAGATGTTAAATTCCTGCATTGCCTGCCTGCTTTCCATGATGAAGAAACAACACTCGGTAAGCAACTGGCAGAGGAATTCAATTTATATGGTGGCCTGGAAGTCACAAATGAAGTATTTGAATCAAAACACAGCATTGTGTTTGATCAGGCTGAAAACCGAATGCATACCATTAAGGCCGTGATGGTAGCAACACTGGTGGAAAACCTCATGTTGTAATCGTTGCTTTATATTTTGCGTCCACTCATATTACATTTTCAATTTTAAGAATATAATTAAATAAAAATAGTGAGTTAAATCACTATTTTTATTTGTATCAACCTAAGTAATATGAATTGGCGGTTTATACTCGATAAACTTCAGGTTGCAATCCGCAAGACGACGCGAGGCCTTATATTTCCCCGCTGTGCGGGGAAATATAACACGTATATTGAAATTGGATTGGTATATATTGCCTCATTGTATTGCCATTTTTAATTCAGGATTATTTTTTGATATCAACCAGAACAGAAAAAACGCGTTACTCTTTTTAATTGTCAGTCTTAAATGTCAGTAGCACTTTACCTAACGAAAGGAAATGACAATGAAATTAGAAACTTTATCCATCCACGCAGGTTATTCTCCCGATCCAACCACCAAAGCCGTTGCTGTCCCGATTTACCAGACCACTTCCTACGCTTTTGATGATTCCCAACATGGCGCTGATCTGTTTGATTTAAAAGTGGAAGGTAATATTTATTCCCGCATTATGAACCCAACCAATGATGTATTGGAAAAACGTATCGCCGCTTTGGAAGGTGGTATCGGTGCGCTGGCGGTTGCTTCTGGTATGGCGGCCATCACCTACGCCATACAAACCATTGCGACTGTCGGGGATAATATTGTCTCTGTCGCAAAATTGTATGGCGGAACTTATAACCTGATGGCGCACAGTTTCCCAAACCTGGGAATTGAAACCCGTTTTGTTGATCATGACGATCTCGCTGCCGTTGACGCATTGATCGACAAGAAAACCAAAGCCGTTTATTGTGAATCCATCACCAACCCAAGTGGGAATATCGTTGATATTCAGGCGCTGGCAGATATTGCCCATCGGCACGGCATTCCTCTTATTGTCGATAATACCGTCGCAACGCCCTATTTATGCCGCCCGTTTGAACAGGGTGCCGATATTATTATTCATTCTCTGACCAAATATATTGGTGGGCATGGCACTTCTATTGGAGGGATAATTGTCGATTCTGGCAAATTTCCCTGGGCTGCGCATCAGGAGCGCTTTGCGATTTTAGGTACCCCGGATCCTTCGTATCACGGCATCACCTATACCGAACATTTTGGGGCCGCCGCCTTTATCGCACGTTGCCGTGTCGGGCCACTGCGTAGCACAGGAGCCGCTTTATCACCGTTCAATGCTTTCCTGATTTTACAGGGGCTGGAAACTCTGGCACTGCGTATGGAGCGCCATACTGAAAATGCCCTGAAGATCGCACAATATCTGGAAAGACATTCTCAGGTATCTTGGGTTAACTATGCAGGATTGCCTGCACATCCTGAATATAATTTGGCTATCCGCTATATGGGGGGCAAGCCAGCCTCTATTCTGTCTTTCGGCATTAAAGGCGGGGAAAAAGCCGGTATACGCTTTATTGATGCCCTGCAACTTATTGTGCGTTTGGTCAATATCGGTGATGCCAAATCGCTGGCCTGTCATCCAGCCTCAACCACCCATCGTCAGCTAAATGATGAAGAAATGGTAAAAGCAGGCGTTTCACGTGATTTAATTCGCTTATCCATCGGTATCGAACATAGCGATGATATTATTGCCGACCTCGCGCAAGCGCTGGAGGCAGCAAAGACGCAGTAAGATCGTTGTTAATAGCGGTAATACCAGAATATTGCAAATGTAATAAAAATAAGCACAGGCTCTAATTTTGAGCCTGTGCTTTAGATTAAACTACAAAGCCATAGTGTGTGCCGTCGGGTAACTCTACGTCGATACGCAACTTACCACCGGATGCTTCCACGTAACGTTTGAGAGAAGATAACTTCAAGTCGCGGCCAGGTTTCTCCATATCGGAGACAGTTGGTTGCTTAATGCCGAGGGCCACAGCAATGTCGCCTTGAGTCAGATTCATGCGTTCACGAAGTTCTGCCAGATGGATGTTAAGCAACATCTCAGTCGCTGCTTTTTGTGCGTTGGCAACAACTTCAGGCTTTTCACTTACCAGTATTTGGTCAAGAGTTCTTGCCATAATTATCTACTCCTTCTTCAATTTCTCCAGATGCGCCGTGAATTCGCGGTCAGCAATCGGAATCATAATTTCGTAAAACCTTTTCTCATTTCCGTTCTTGTTACCGGCACAAAGAAGAATCCCTTTACGTTTAGGATCGAACGCAAAGAACGCTCGGATTGGATCTCCTTTACTTTGAACCCGCAGCTCTTTCATGTTGCTGTAGAATGAACCCCTAACGGCGTCTGCGTATGGCCGGGGTAACATCGGGCCTCGCTCCCGAAGCACCATCATTGAAGCCAGAACGTTGGTACGGTCGGTGTCATCCAGAACATTGAACCACTCATCAAAGGTGTCCGTTGTCTCTATGGTCCACATGATTATCCCTCGCACAATATAGATGAAATACTATATAGATGCAAACCTATGGTCAAGATCTTTATCTCGTTTCAGTATGATATGCTAAATGATGAAGAAATGGTAAAAGCAGGCGTTTCACGTGATTTAATTCGCTTATCCATCGGTATCGAACATAGCGATGATATTATTGCCGACCTCGCGCAAGCGCTGGAAGCAGCAAAGACGCAATAAAATTGTTGTTAAAAGCGATAGCATCAGTATATTTTGTTTAGAATACCTTACTTATTCAATAATAAAACAGGCCCAATAACTCTGAGCCTGTTTATTACTTATCTTGCTGATCGGTTTTTATTAATTTTAGGTTCCTGACAGATATTCACCCACAGGTGATGTCTGTAGACAAAGTAAATAATGAGGATCAGCTTTGTGTCTATTAACAACTGTCTGGTTTTGAACATCAAATCCAGCAAAATCGTATGGAATAACCGAGTCACTATACACCACCGTAGTAGTTGAAGGAGCGCTAGAAGGTTTCATTGGATCCGAACCTAGAAGGCCCCAATTCATGATATTGGGAAAATCTTCAAGTAGGGATGTGCCATCTTTCACAATGTTATTAACACCTGACGAATCACTTAGTGGCCACAAATTGCTCAACTTCACTGTCGAAAATCCCGCCACCCTTGGGTCGCTTGCTGGTTTATCTTCCAAATACGATTCACATGTATATTTTTGTGTGTCTGCATACAGTGCTGCAAAAGAGCGTAATGGCTTCATTGTGTAAGTGTAAGTCTTTATTGCTCCTGTCTGATTGTTAGTAATAGTGGCCCTGAACTTTGTCGGTATCATTGCTGTATTTGGTAGGTAAATAAATTCGATAGTCCCATTAATACCATCTGTTATTGACTTAAGAGTCTGCTTCGACTTAGTATAATTCGAAGCTGCTAACCCTGATACTATCTTATAATCGCCTGTTTCAACATTTGCATCAGTAATAAGAGGCGTACCTGGATCAACTCGTAACTCCGCGTATAACGATTGGAAAAGGTTGTAAGGTCCATTTTCATGACTCTGGTAGAATCGACTGACATTTGTGTTATCGCTATTGTAAACATACAATCCCGCAGGCTGATCTACCGATATAAATGTCACGTCAGTGTTAGCCGTCGATTCCAGTTTTTTCTCTTTCGTCACAATTTCCAGCTTGGCTTTGACATTTTTGACACCGACAGAACTGGTCAACGTTGCAGTTAAGTATCCCTGATCATTCGTGGTTAACTTTTTATTACCGAAAACCAGGTTACCTTCCTCTATCAGCTTGTTATGGTCAAGCTTGCCAGGATTAACAGCGCTCCAAATCACCTTATCGTGACCAAGGGTCAGATGGGGTATGCCAGCACCGGAAGGATCCGTCACTTTTGCCTGATAGGTATAAGCCTCTTTTCCGTCACCATTGAGCGTCTTATCAGCCGGTGAGATTTCCAGCTCGCCAATATTGATGTCACCGATGAAAGTCACTGGATTTTCAGCGTATGCCTTTGTTTTCCCACCATCAATTGATGCCCCTACTTTAATACCTTGTACAGGGTTGGTACTGGTTAAGGTAGCAAACAAGCGTCCATTAGTATCCGTAGTCTCTTGCACTGACGACCACTTCATGCCTTCCGGCAATTGTTCAGGATACCACTTAACATCCACTTTATGATTTTTCAGCGGGATACCATTCTTATCTTTCACATCTGCCGTAAAGGTATAACCATTATCTCCGGCGAGAAGAGTCCCTGATGCCAACGGCTTGACAGATTGAACCGCAAAGTCAGAGATAAGGCCACTAAAGCCAATATTACCAATATGGGTTTTTGGCATGCCAGGCATTTCCAGGAAAACTTTCACATCTTTCAGCGGCTGGGAAGTTGTTACCGTTGCTTGCAATTGCCCCTGGGAATTGGTTTTGCTGGGGTTCTCCCAATTCAGGCTCACATCCTTATTTTGTGGCTCAATAGACCAGATGACATTCTGGATCACGCCATCGCGGATAATGTCTTTATCGGCTGTACCATGGGCGACAGTTGCCAGTAAATTATAACCCCCCTGAGCACCCGTAGCAGAGGATGTTAATTGCTCAGTCTTAAATTGTCTGACAACAAAAGGCTGTACTGTCACATTCAAAATAGCGGGCTTGCTGAACTTACCGTTATTTTCTTTCGCAACGATATTGATCGTATGCGTATTCGGTCCCTCCGGAACATATTTAGGTAATACAAGCGCAATTAGCTCATTACCACCGCCAATATTGGAAATAGCGCCGCCATTTTTTATAAATGCATTATCTGCCTGAAATAGGATGCTCTTGACGCGGGATTTTATATTAGCCGTTACAGGTATTGGTGTTGGCCATGCTTGCTGGCTATAACCAACAATAGAGTTTTGCGATAACACCAATTGTAATTCGTCTGGTTTCTTCCTGTGATCAAGCACAATATGGTTGTTTCTTTCCACTAAATCATAGCGGCTACCTGCCAGTGTACGCATGGAAGCAACACTACCAGGTGAGAACTGCACACCAAACGGTACACCAAAGCGATAATTCAGGTTGGCCTGGAACAGCGTTTCACTGTGCCCGCTGCCGCCATATTTGTAATCTACTCCCATTGTCACCAACGGAATCGGCGTATAATTCAGGCCAACTCTACCCAGACTGGGGTTTTTCTGTTTGCTGTCACGATTGAACAGCACAACGTTATCACCAAAGTATTGTTCAAAGCCTAATTTACCCCCCAGGTTCGGGTAAGCCGGTAAATAGAATTCGCCATGCAGATCAAAGCCGTTAGCAGGACGCTCTTCCCAATCCTGTTCTTTCAGTGACTGACGCCAGTTAGTCAGACGCCAGTATGAATTGGCAGAGAGTTTGACATAATTTGTCCAGGCTTCCGCCCCTAAACCAATACGCTGATTTTTACCAGTGACATCATGGTCAAAGAAGGTGTTCAACCCATACATCCACTGAGGCGTAAAATAACGCCCGCCCAAGCCGACGTTCAGGGTATGGCGGCTGTCTTTATGACGATAACCAAATTGGGAGAAAACCAACCAATCGGCTTTATTGTCGTAAAGCGGAAGCAGCATATCCAGAGAGCCATTATCCAGTTTGCCTTTTCTGTCTAAGCCAAAGTTAATTTTGGCTGTACCAAACTGCGATAACCATTTCTGTGTCTCGCCGGATATTGCCCCATTAATTCTTCCTAACGCGTAGGATTTCGCTTGTTCAGTCAGTTCGGAAGGTGAAGACGACAGTACCCTGCTGACCGTCTGAATATTTTGCGCAATTAAATTTTCTGTTTCATCTCCCCTATTATTTAACTGATTTTCATTTGCCACTTTCTGGGTTTGCTGGTCAGTGTTTTTTTCACCTATAGCAAATGTATTCATTGATATAAATGGTAAAAACAAAGAACCTATATATAGAAAAAACCTAATGAACTTATTACGCATATATGAGTCCATATATAGTACCTCATAGAATATTTGATGTCCCAATACTTAATAAGAGTAAAAAAAATTAATCTTTTTTGTGCACTTAAGATACATTAGGTGACTTATTGACAATCTGCTTAATGAAAATTTTTTATTAGTTGATAGAAAAAAGTTATCACTTTCTGTTTTTGATATCAGATGATCACATGAGGTGCGAATTAGCGTAAAAAAGTCAGGCTGCTATTCAATAAAACAGGAGGGTAATGGTGTGTTTTTTATATTTATTTTTCGAGAAAAATTTATTTTATGATAAATTTCAAGTTACAGATAATAACACTGTAACTTGAAAAGTAAGGGTTGTAGATTTAATTCCGGGTCAGGCTTTAAACATCAAAATTTTTCCCTGAACGGTTCACCCGGCTGCTGTCTATCAGACATGAAATCGCCTATTTGATGGCAAGTCCCCACAATGTCGCTCGCTTAAACCAAGCTACCTTCCCCCGGACTCTCCCTTCCTCCTGATAATCCGGCGGCGCTTATTAAACAGATCCGGCAGGATCGTCTGCGATACGCACTGCCACTCAATTTTATCGATATCAACCCCCTGTTTGACAAAATAGTCTGACAGCGCTGACTGGCATTGTCCGAGTACTTCAATGGCACAATTCCCTTCCAATTTCAGCAACAACTCAGTTTGAGTTAGCCGATAATCACTCGTCAGTGGCAAAGTATTAGCGATGATCCGCGAACAGGGATCAGCGAAAATACTCACCATTTCCCCTTTAAGCGCAGGTAAAATCAACTGATCATCATTGCGCCCCTCTATACGCTCTATCGCCAATGCCGGATTGCCACAAGCACACGGGGTTTTCTTCACGACCAAAATATCATCAATCTGGTAACGCACAATGGGCTGAGTTTCCCGCGTGAAATCGGTAATAATTGGGTTAAAACGCGTTTCATCAATCCATTTTGGCTCAATATGCAAAAACGTTTCATTAAGATGCAGCGTCCCATGAGAGCAAGTACACGCCAGAAAACCTTCCGTTGCCTGATAAATTTCTCCCACCTCCCTGAATACGGCCTGCAACAGTTGGCGATCTTGCGGCTCCAACACTTCTGCCACCGAGATCACTTTAACCGGCGGCAACGAGGCTTCACCTTGCTGGATCTTCAATGCCAACGCCCGCAATACTTGAGCTGGTGCCACAATAATCGTCGGCCCATACTCTACTAACGCTTGCACCTGCTGATTAAAGTCAGCGAACAAATCAAAAAAACGGAAGGATATCCAACGATTCTGGACACTATCGTAGAGCGTGTTCCCCGCCCGTAAAAACAGCGCAACCCGTTCACCGTGAAATAAGCCATTTGGCAGCATCTTAGCAAGCATCATTCCTGCCCAAATGCTCCGCTCTTTCGGGCTGGCAACAAAAATACCCCGCTGTCCTGATGTCCCTGATGACATGCCAACGCTGAATTTGCCGACTGTTGGCTTGAAATCTCGTGACTGTTCGCTCAACCGCGCACATGCCAAAAGCTCGTCACGCCTGAGACCCGCTGTATTCATCTGGTCGAAATTTTCCATCATGATGGCTTTATTCATCAGCGGATATTCCGCTAACGGTAAATCACCGTATGAGGAAAAATAAGGGCTTTTCGCCAGAACCCTATGCTTAAATCTCGCCAGTTCTCTCAATTGATGCTGCTCGAGCTGCTGTCGGTTGGCAAATTTCCACCGTTTTTTGGCTCGCCAATAGTAGCAAAGCGTTTTGAATATCATTCCAAATCTCCCTCATGGCATAGCTGGATAGGGATCTGTTTTTGGTCAATTTGATGCAACTTATTCAGTGTTTCGTAATAAGCCCGGCTGTCATCCATAATAAGATTCGCCAGCTTTGCAGGCCCGCGCAGTTCACGGTAATTCGTCGGTGACCAGGCAGCATCTCCCGCCAACAATACCCAACCCTGTTCAGTCAATACACAAAGGCCAAGGTGCCCGGCCGCATGACCGGGCAGCGGAACAATCAGGATCTGTTTCTGACTTCCTGGCACTGCATAACCTTCCCCCAATACCGCTAATTCTTCTGGCAATGAGCTGGTTTCAAATCCTTCATAAAAACGGACTCTGGATTCGAAATCTTCCGGGACTAACCCCCGCACAAACGCTTTTCGTAGTGCGGTGATCCCACGTAAATGACGGGTTTGCCGCCAACCTTCCCCAGAACAGATAAATTTAGACTGCGGGAAATCCCGTAATCCGGCAATATGATCACCATGAAAGTGAGAAATGATGATGCCATCAATATCACGTGCCTGAATACCTTCTTCCTTGAGTTGCATCACCAGTGCGTCTTTACTGTCAAAGTAAACCGGCGTGACCGTGCGATATAACCGAATAATCCCATTGCGGGTATGATCGTAAAAATGGTTGGCGTATCCGGTATCAAGTAGCCAACGCTTATCATGACACGCCAGCAACCACGCACGGGCTGGAAATTTGCATACGCGAAGACTGGCGCCTTTCAGTGCCATGCAACCGGAATGAGTGCAATATCCCACTTCAAAAACACGTATTTTAACCATGTGAACCCGTTTGCTGGTCTGCCTGTTTTAGCCAATTGGCCGTTAAATGAATGCCTTCTTCCATGGTATAAATCGGCGAATAACCCAGCTCTTCCTGCGCCTTTGAATTATCCAGTGTCATGGCGTAATAAACCGCGCCAATACCATAACGCGTCAGCAACGGCTCTTTTCGGGTGAACATGGCAATGCCTTCCAAAATTGCCGCAACGCCATACAAAAGTGGATAAGGCAATGATTTGATCCGGTAACTAAACTGCATCTCATCAAATAACTGCCCCAGCGTTTTTGCCAATGGCTGTGGCTGCTGATTGGTAATGTTATATATCGCCCCGCTTTGTACGCCTTCGCGCTGAGTTGCCAACGACATGGCATGGACAACATTCATAACGTAAGTGAGATCCAGCGCATTCCTTCCCCCGGCCGGTAAAGCCACCACGCCTTTGCTGGCCTTAACCTGAGCCATCAGACGCGGTAACAATACCCTGTCATGCGGGCCAAATAATCCACGGGGACGCAGGATAATGTAAGTTGTGTCAGGATAGCGGGGAAACAATTGGCGTATGCTCTCTTCCGCCAGAAACTTAGTACGGGCGTAATCATTGGCGAAATACTGGCTGCGCTGATTTTCGGTAACATGCTGTTGGTGGGAAAAATTAAAATACACGGCTGGAGTAGAAATATGGATAAAGCGCCGGATACCACCTATTCCTGCTGCCTGTGCTAACGTATAGGTCGCAGCCACGTTGATACGTTCAAACTCATCAGGATCACCCCAGGGAGAGGATTTGGCGGCACAATGCCAGACGGCATCACAATCTGACATCAATGCGATGGCGTCATCCTCCGTTAACGTCGCCAGTTCAGCACGACGAAACTCCGCGCCCAATTGAGTCAAGAATGCTCCCGCCTGCGGATCACGCCCGGTTGCCACCACCGTTTCTCCACGGGATAACAGATAATCAACGGCATTACGACCTAAACCACTGGTTGCGCCAGTTACAAGAATTTTCATGGTATCAGGATCATCTCACTTAATGAAAGCCCGGCCGCGGTACCAAGCAACATCACATAATCACGGCCATAATAGCGATTTGTCATAATGGCTTCATGCAGCGCGCTTGGAATGGATGCCGCAACCTGATTACCGCGATAACGATAGATATTCACAAATCTCTCATTTTTGATATTCAGTCGCTTGAGAATATGCTTCAATCCCAAATGGCTTGCCTGATGCGGTATCACGGTATCAATATCGGACATGGCAAGATTGGCACTGTCTAATACGCGTGCAGTAAATTCTTCAATCAATGAGGCAGTCAGTTTAAACAGTGGTTTACCCTGCATCTGGAACAGAAAATCGCTATCTTCCATGCCGGTACGCAGATTTTTACGGGTTCCACCCGCCCGAATCTCACATAATTCAAGGCCTTCCGGGTAGGTTTCATGTTTGTAGGTAACAATCCCGCTTTGCCCATCCCCTCTTTCGACGATCATACACGCCGCCCCATCACCAAAAATCAACGAGGACTCCTGATGTGACCAGTCAATGCCACGGGAAGCCATTTCTGAGCAGACAATGGCAATCCGCCGATACTGGCGGGTTGACAATAATCCACCCGCCACACTCAGCGCAGAGATAAAACTCACACAGCTTGCATTAATATCAAAACAGGCCGTTCCTGCCTTTAATCGACTCTCTTTTAAAATATGTGCGGCGGAATAAGGTAAGGCTTGAATCGGGATAGCAGAAGCTGAAATCAGCAAATCAATGGAATCTGGCGAGATTTGATGTGTTTCTAACGTATTATGCAATGCATCTGAGGCTAATTTAGCCGGTGATGCTGCATAATCAGAATGATAACGATACTCTATTCCAGAATGTTTTTCGACAAAACCCTTTGGTTTATTGAGTTTCAAATCTAAATCGGATGAATACACTTTTTTTTCTGGTAAAGCAATACCAGACGCAATGATCTTTAATGGGATCAATTCATTTGAACTTTTCATTTTTTTTATTACTTCCAGATGTTAATTTTTTGTTTAATTTTATTGTCAGAATATGAAGTTAATTCTGATTAGGGAGAGAATAAATAAATATTTATCAGATAGCTGATTAAACAGGAAGTATATATTTATGATACATCATATTATTAAATTGAAATATTAAATGCAGCCATATGAAAAATAGAAAGTTTTTTCAGTTCATTATTTCAATATGATGAACTTTTTTTAATGAAGAAAGCATGTTATGAGATTTAATGATGATATTTGTTGCTTCTATGTAAAACAAAAATCAATATTAATTGACAAATAAATCAACTTGATTTAATTAATGGCAATAATTTCTTTTGGTTTTTATTTCATTGGTTAATTATATAAAGATAGAAGTCTTGAGAGTTCCGAATAAGTATTAATTTAATCTTCTTAATTTATCTTAAAACAAAAAAATAGTAATCCACTAATATACCAATCCAACTTCAGGATGCGTGTTATATTTCCCCGCGCAGCAGTGAAATATAAGGCCTCGCGTCGTCTTACGGATTGCAACTTGACGTTTATCGCGTACAGACTTCAAGTAGATAAAAAAGGGGAGCCAAAGCTCCCCCATCATTCAAGGTGATGCCAGATCACTGGCTGGCTTTCAGTTTTTGAAAGTACTCTTCGTACAGGATATTGGCGTTACCAACATCACTCTGCCATTCGCCTTTTTTGATCTCGGCGGCATCTGGATACAGCGATTTATCTTCTGTCATCGATTTCGGCAGTAATTTTCTCGCCTCCAGATTCGGGGTTGGGTAGCCAATTTTCTCGGCAACCTGTGCCGCAATTTCCGGGCGCAACAAGAAATTGATCAATTTCATCGCGCCATCGACATTTTTAGCATTCGCTGGAATAGCCAAACTGTCCATCCAGAAAATCCCGCCCTCTTTCGGCCAAATAATCTCAACCGGTGTGCCAGCCTGACGTGCAACATAAGCAGAGCCGTTCCACATCATACCGATATCCGCTTCGCCTTCCATAAATGGGTTGGCAGGGTTGTCAGAGTTAAATGCCAGTACATTTGGCATCAGTTTTCTCAGTTCCTGATAAGCGGCTTCAATCTCTTTCGGATCAGAGGTATTGCCGGAATAGCCCAATTTCAGCAGCGCCATCTGGAAGACTTCACGCGCATCATCAGTCAGTACTAAACTGTTTTTGTACTCAGGTTTCCAAAGATCAGCCCAGGAAGAGAGAGACTTGGGATCAATATTATCGCCATTGACGCCAATTGCCGTTGCACCCCAAATATAGGGGACAGAGTACTCGTTCTTCGGGTCAAAAGACTTATGGAGCAGGTTAGGATCAAGGTTATGGAAGTTGCTCAATTTACGGGTATCAATTTTTTGCAACATCCCTTCTTTACTCATCTTTGAGATAAAGTAAGTGGATGGAACTACTAAATCATAAGCGCCGTCTTTATAGGTTTTCAGCTTGGTGTACATGCTCTCATTGGATTCATAGGTGGAATAAATCACCTTAATCCCAGTCTCTTTGGTGAACTGGTTGAGCAAACCAGGCGGAACATATTCAGTCCAGTTGTAGAAATACAGCGTTTTGCCATCATCAGCGGCAGCGGCATTCACCGAACCAATGCTTAATGCCATCATCCCAGCGGCTAACAGACTGAACCACTTTTTCATGTTGTTTTTCATGTCGTGTTTTCCCTCGCAGTTGGTGCGTTAGTATCATATATAGGTTCGGCGTGAACCTATCCCCGAAAAAGGGGCTATTATAAAAGCCGCATTTTATAGGGTAAAGTCACTTGTTATGTTGCCGGTTTATCATACCCATAAAAAGGGGGAAACAGCGTGGTCAACTCGCAACCACGCTTAAAAGAAGATTAAGATTTCTCTGTGCGATCACGCATCACAAATTGGCTAATCAGCACCAAAACCAACGACATAAGTAACAAAATCGTTGCTAATGCGTTCACTTCCGGCGAAATTCCCACTTTTACCATTGAATAGATCTTAAGTGGCAAAATCTCATAGCTTGGCCCTGTCACGAATGAGGAAACAACCACATCATCCATCGATAAGGTAAAGCTCAGTAACCAACCCGCCATCACCGCCGGCATCGCCAGCGGCAGGATGATTTTTCGCAGGATAGTCAATTCACCTGCACCCAAATCACGCGCCGCTTCCAGCATCTTGACGTCAAAGTCTTTCAGGCGGGAGTAAACTGTTATCACCACAAACGGCAAGCAGAAGGTGATATGCGAAAACAGCAATGACCAGAATCCCAGTGAAACACCGAGCAGCATAAACAGTACCAACAAAGAGATTGCCATCACGATATCTGGCGACATCATCACGACGAACAGCATACCGCCAACAAACTTTTTGCCTCGGAATGAGTAACGATACAGAGCGACCGCCGTCAGGGAGCCAATTAAGGTGGCAAACGTGGCGGACGTTACCGCCATCGTCAGGGAATGGCCTGCCGCTTGAACCAGACTGTCATTAGCGAACAGCAGGCTATACCATTCAGTGGTAAAACCCTGCCAGCTAATGCCAAAGCGTGATTGGTTAAACGAGCTGATCAGCAGGATAATCATCGGGATATACAGGTAAGCGTAAACGATGGTCATGAAGCCACCGCGCAACAGGCGTCCGATCATTCCAGTTCCACCTTCTTGTTCAGCAACTTAGCCGCACGATAATAAACCAGTAACATCAATCCCATGACCAGCGTCAAACAGATGCTGGTCGCCGCCCCAAACGGCCAGTCGCGGATATTGAGGAATTGGCTCTTAATCACATTACCGATCAGCAGGTTCTTCGCCCCACCCATCAAATCAGCTACGTAGAACAGCCCCATCGCGGGCAGCAATACCAGCAAACAACCGGCGATAATGCCTGGCATGGTCAATGGCACAATGATGCGGATAAAGGTCTGCAATTTCCCCGCACCCAAATCGCGTGCCGCTTCCAGGCAAGGTTTATCCAGCTTTTCAATGCTGGAATAGAGCGGCATCACCATAAACGGCAACAAGATGTAAACCAGCCCCAGCACAACCGCTTCGGGGGTATACATGATGCGAAAGGGTTTATCGGTAATGCCTATCCACAGCAGAAAATCATTCAAATACCCACGGGTACTGAGAAACATCTTCAAGCCATAAATACGGATTAACGAGTTCGTCCAGAACGGCACGATCAACAGGAATAGCATCAGCGAACGCTGTTTCTTCGGCATACGAGTCAGGAAAAAAGCGAACGGATAGCCAATCACCAGACAGCACAACGTCGCTATAATCGCCATATTCAGCGAATGCAGCAGCACCTCGGCATACAGCGGATCGAACAATCGGCTATAGTTATCCAGCGAGAATACCATCTGCACTAAATTGGCATCATCACGGGTCAGGAAGCTGGTTCCGATGATCATCAGGTTCGGCAAAAAGACGAATAGCATCAGCCAGGATACGATGCCCGTAATGACGATATTCTGGAATAGTTTACGCGTCTTCTTCATCGACCAGCACAACCTCCCAGCTTTCTACCCAAGTGACGGCAATCTTCTGGTTCAGGGAATGGTCAACGTCCGGATCATCTTCGTTGAAGAATTCACTGACCATGACCATCTTGCCATTTTCCATTTCGACCACGGAATCCAGCGTCATGCCCTTGTAGTTACGCTCACGGACATAACCAATCAGCCCCGATACCTGCTCACCGTTGTTGATCTCTTCCACGCGCAGGTCTTCCGGGCGCAGTAAGACTTTCAACGTTTGCCCCACCGTCACGGGCAGCGAGGTGAAAATATCACATTCATGGCCTTCGACATTGGCGCGTATCCGTTGATCATCAATACGATGCAGCACTTCAGCATCAAAGATATTGATTTCGCCGATAAAGCGGGCAACAAACAGGTTTTTCGGCTCTTCATAAATCTCACGCGGAGAGCCATCCTGTTCAATGCGACCGTTCCGCATAACCACGATGCGGTCTGACATGACCAGAGCTTCTTCCTGATCGTGGGTCACGAAGATAAAGGTGATGCCGAGCTTACGCTGGAGCGCCTTTAGCTCATTTTGCATCTGCTTGCGCAACTTGTAATCGAGCGCGGAGAGTGATTCATCCAGCAGCAAGACTTTCGGTTTATTGACAACCGCACGGGCAATCGCCACACGTTGCTGTTGGCCGCCGGAAAGCTGGACAGGTTTACGCTGGGCAAACTCTTCAAGCTGCACCATGCGCAGTGCTTCCTCAACACGCGGAGCAATCTCTTTTTCCGGTGTTTTCTGCATCCGAAGTCCAAAAGCGACATTTTCAAATACGGTCATGTGGGGGAACAGGGCATAACTTTGGAAAACCGTATTAACGTGACGGTGCTCGGCGGGAATATCAGTAATATCCTGCCCTTCCAGTAAAATTTTGCCGCTGTCTGCATCTTCCAGCCCGGCAATCAGGCGGAGTACTGTAGTTTTGCCACAACCGGATGGCCCAAGAATGGTCAAGAACTCGCCATCATTGATTGTCAGATCGAGCTGTGAAATAACTTGTTTACCGTCGAAGCCCTTACTCAAGGCTTTCAGTTCAACGAGTGGTGTCAGAGAGGTGTTCTCAGTCATTTATGCTATCATCTATCCCTTGGAATAATGCAGATAGAACCGCCACGGGAAAAGACTGTGTTAGCTAGCAGAAGGCATCATTTCTCCGCTAAAGCTCAAAGCCAGTGGCGCCGGTTGAAATTACGAAGCGCGCATCATAAACGCAGTACGCCCAAATTGAAAGCCGAAACAATAACAATATGTCATTTTTTATGACTATTTTATGAATGGTCATCGCGTGTCTTATTTTGCACCGAATTGTACCAGATGGAAATAGTTTCATATCGGATATTTTTGAAACAAAAAAATACTTTTGTTTTCCAATGAATTCAGGCAGGTATCCTCCCGATTCGGGATCAGGCTACGGCCAGCTTTACATTTCCCGCCCTCCAGCGAGTTTTACCAACACTGCTTACACTTAATAGGTTAACTTAGCGTGGACTCATGAACCCCCATTCGCGGGGCAATTCCAGTGAGACTGAATTTTGCTTTAAAAAGAATCTCAATCTGGTATCTTTGACCTTCAGTTAGCTGCTGATAATACACGTTTCTCACACTCGTCTTTGGTCGGACAAATGAAGATTTTATCGGTAACGAAATTCCTTGTCCTAATTTTCTTTCGAGCATTGCAGTTATTATATGGATTCAGGCTTAATATAAAAAATAACAAGAAAATAAGGTGAGTAAAAAATGAATGATTACGGTATTTGGACCATCATTACCCCTGTTGTCACAATTATTTTAGCTATATTTACACGCCAGGTTATTTTATCACTACTACTCGGTATATTAGTGGGTTTTACTGTCATTAATGACCATAATATTATTTTAGGTATACAAGGGACTAGTGAAGGTATTATTGATACCTTTTCCTCCTCAGGCAATACAAAAACCATTATTTTTATGTTGATGATTGGTGGCATAATGCGGCTTGTGGTTGTTACAGGAGGCGTGCGATCTTTAGTTCGTTTACTTACGAACAAAACACAACTTATTAAAAATAAAAAATCTGTTCAGTTCTTAGCAATGATCATTACATCATTAATTTTTATTGAAAGCTCAATTAACCAATTAATTGCTGGAGCATCAACCAAGAAATTAGCTAAAAACTACGGTATCCCACCAGAAAAAATGTCTTACATTATCCAGACATCCTGTGTTTCTGTCTGTTCTTCTGCCATGATTAACGGTTGGGGTGCCGCAATGATGGGCGTCATCGGTGTACAGATTTCCAGGGGGTTAATCAGCGGGGAGCCATTCGATATACTGGCTGGCTCTATGGTTTATAATATTATGGCTTGGTTATCTCTGGCTTCTGTCTTATTTTATATTTTCTCTAATGTTTCCTGGGGACCAATGAAAACCGCAGAAATGCGGGCCTTATATGACCATTTAAATAGTGATATTGAAGATAAACACAATGAAGATAGTGAAGATGTTATTGAACACCCTAACAGCCATACTTCATTAAACTTTTTTATTCCTATTTTATCGACGGTATTAATGCTCCCTGTTGCTCTCTATATCACAGGTGATGGTGATTTTAGTAAGGGCAGCGGTTCAACCTCTATCTATTGGAGTGTTATATTTGGAACCACGATCTCTTTTTTCTGGTTCTTATTACGCCGTGTTTTAACCATCGAAAGCTTTTTTAAAGAGCTTTATATTGGTTATGCCAGCATGATAAAAATAAGCTCTGTCATGGTATTGGCATTCTTAATGGGTAACGTTTCCGCTGATTTAAATACCGGTGCGTATATTGCACAAATAACGTCTGGCATCATTCCGGCGGGTTTTTCCATCGGCTTTATTTTCCTGATTAGTTCCATCATGTCATTAGCAACAGGCACCTCATGGGGGACATTCGCAATGATGATCCCCATTGGGGTACAGCTAGGCATTTCAGTGGGTATGCCTCCTGAATATATGATCGGTGCCGCAATTGCGGGTTCCATTTTTGGTGATATGACATCGCCAATTTCCAGCGATGCTATCGTTGCATCAATGGCAACAGATTGTGACCATATTGAACATATTCGGACTCAAATGCCATACGCGTTGGTTACTGCAAGTTTCACCCTCGCTATCTATTTCTATTTAGGCCTTACTTATTAATTTACCATCCGCTGAGGATAATATGTCTTTAACAGAAAATTTGGCAAAATTTGCCCGGATTGATTTACTTAAAACGGCCACTATGATGGATAAATTGGAAAATTTATCCCACTACTTAGGACGCGATATTTATATTAAGAGAGATGATTTAACGCCTTTGGCAATGGGTGGGAATAAATTACGTAAACTGGAGTATCTTATTGCTGACGCATTACAAAAAAAGGCTAAAGTTATTGTTACCGCTGGCGCAATTCAATCAAATCACGTCCGGCAAACAGCCGCTATGGCGGCGAAGTATGGTCTAAAATGCGTCGCTTTATTAGAAAATCCCATTCAAAATCAGGACAGTAATTTTCTCAATAATGGTAATAAATTACTGACGGAATTATTCAATCCCCAATGCGTCATGTGTGATGAATTGACCGATCCAAACAGGCAAATGGAAGAATTGGTTGATCAACTCAATCTCGAAGATGCCTATATTGTGCCTGTCGGGGGTTCCAATGCTCTGGGTTCATTGGGTTATGTGCGTTGTGCATTAGAAATAGCCGAGCAGCGCCCGAAAGAGGTGGAGTTTGCTGCCGTGATTGTCGCCTCTGGAAGCGCGGGTACACATGCAGGGTTGGCTGTCGGGTTACATTCTGTACTACCGCAGACACCGGTTATTGGCGTTACCGTCTCGCGTGTTACCGCCGAGCAAGCGCCAAAAGTGAGTCAATTGCAGCAAGAGATCAGTGCGCTCTTAGGCCAAACAACCTGCCCAGATATTCTTTTGTGGGATAATTATTTCGCTCCCATGTATGGCATGCCAAATAAACCAGGATTAGACGCCATTACGCTACTGGCACAAAAAGAGGGTATTTTATTAGATCCCGTCTATACCGGAAAAGCGATGGCGGGATTAATTGATAATGTACTGAATAACACCATCGAAAGTCAGAAACCATTGCTTTTTGTTCATACTGGTGGTGCTCCTGCATTGTTTTCTTATTCTTCGATAAGCGCAATCTAACTTTACAGAAAAAACAGCTCTCTTTTTAGCTGTTTTTTCCAGTTTAGTGAGATTTTTTGGCTCACACTTAGCAAAATCACTGATTTTATTTTCATCTAATCTTGGTGATTTTTTTTCAGGTTAAATTGGCTATCTTTCTATACGCGATAAACTTCAAGTTGCAATCCGTAAGACGACGCGAGGCCTTATATTGAAGTTGGATTGGTATATAGCGTTGTTTATAAAAAAGAGCCACAACATGGACTGAAATTTATGGGCACCAGAGCAGAATGTCGGGAAATATTTCCAAATACTGATTTGACCGCAGATTTCGCCTTATTTATTGTTAAATGAAAATGTTGCAAACAAAATATCTGAGAGATAAGAATGAATTATGCAAAAGTTTCACCCAGGATTATTAACCCATTATATAAAAGCTATGAAGAAATCCATGCCTCTGAACTGGATCAAACACTTATTCTGCTGGTGGAAACACGGGTATCTCAAATTAATGGTTGTGCCTATTGTTGCCATCTTCATGCCGAAGCAATCCGCAAAGATCATGGTATAGAACAAGTAAAATTGGATAAATTACCTGCATGGTTCAATTCCAATATCTACAGCCCGAAAGAAAAACTGGCATTAGAATGGTGCGAAGCCTTAACAACAAATCCCAGACAAAGTATCTTGGATAAGATTAAAGAACGCCTGGATGCTGTTTTCACCGAAAAAGAGATTGTTGACCTGACAGCAACGATCGCCTTAATGAATGCCCTTAACAGAATAGCGGTCAGTTTAGGGGATCGAAACGAATAATCACATCATTATGCAGGCGATTTAACCTGACCATTCATTGAAAAATTTCTGCCCGCAATCTTTGCGATGAATGCTATCGTGAGTATAATGCGCGACGATTTGCCGGGAGAAAACATGAAAGATTGCGCTGTAAAGGCTGTAACAAAACACCAAGCTAACGAGACACTGTCTGCTGGCAGCGTAAGCGCGTTGTTTTTCCCATTGCTTAACCGAACATTAAAAAAGCCCCTCAACTGAGGGGCTTTTTTTTGCCTGACCAGTCCAAGTCTAGAAGTCATAAAAGAGGAACGTAAACATGGCTAATCCGTTATATCGCAAGCATATCATTTCAATTAATGATCTGAGCCGTGCAGATCTGGAACTGGTATTGCAGACGGCCGCTGCATTAAAAGCCAATCCACAGACTGATTTACTGAAACACAAGGTGATAGCGAGTTGCTTCTTTGAAGCCTCCACACGTACCCGTCTCTCTTTCGAGACCGCCATTCAGCGACTCGGCGCTGCCGTCGTGGGCTTCGCTGACAGTAGTAATACTTCATTGGGTAAAAAGGGAGAAACGTTGGCTGATACCATTTCCATTATCAGCCAATACGCCGATGCCATCGTCATGCGTCACCCACAGGAAGGTGCGGCACGATTGGCTTCTGAGTTTTCCGGCCCTATCCCTGTTATCAACGCTGGCGATGGCGCAAACCAGCATCCGACCCAGACGTTGCTCGACCTGTTCACCATTCAGGAAACTCAGGGCAGGCTGGAAAACCTGAAAATTGCGATGGTCGGTGATTTGAAATATGGCCGTACCGTTCATTCACTGACACAAGCGCTGGCGAAATTTAACGGCAACCATTTCTGTTTTATTGCGCCAGATGCACTTGCAATGCCAAGCTATATCCTGCATATGCTGGAAGAAAAAAAGGTGAGTTACAGCCTCCACAATAACTTTGAAGATGTGCTGCCCGAACTGGATATTCTGTATATGACCCGTGTCCAGAAAGAGCGTCTTGACCCTTCAGAATATGCCAATATCAAGGCTCAGTTTGTCCTGTGCGCGGCGGATTTGGTGAATGTTAAAGAAAACCTGAAAGTACTGCACCCGCTGCCACGTATTGATGAAATTACGGTAGATGTCGATAAAACGCCATATGCTTACTACTTCCAGCAAGCAGGAAATGGCATTTTTGCCCGTCAGGCATTATTGTCGCTGGTATTGAATGAAGATGTTGTTATAGCCCGCTAAGAAAACTATATACCAATCCAACTTCAAGGTGCAGCCAACAGCGCTGCAACTTGAAAAACGATAACTAACAATGAGATGATTTCCCCAATCCCCCAAAACTCACTTCCCAATTCCCACCGGATACGATTCAAACAAATACCCGTCAAAATTCGGGTCATCCACATCTGACAACTCCAGCAAACTCTGTTTCACGTTTTCTAAGTGTTGCCACATCGTTTGCTTCGCTGCTGCGGGATCTTTTTTGATCATCGCTGCCAAAATGGTCTGATGATCATTCAACCACGCTTTACGGTAATCAGTATTGGTAATTCGGCTATGCAGTTTCACCCACATGGGATTATTTTCACGCCACGCCCAGGACTGTTTAAGCAATTCAACTAACATACTGTTATGCGTTGCCTGCGCGATGGCTAAATGAAACTCCCTGTCACCGGATTCACTGTCTCCCGAAATCAGATCATTTTTCTCTTTTTCCAATGCCTTGCGCATATTGGCAATATCGGCGGGAGTCACCTGGAGCGCGGCAAATTCAGCGATATTACTTTCCAATAATTGGCGCGCCTGTAACAACTCAAAAGGCCCTGCGGCATTGATGGTGGTATCGTTTGAATAGGCGCGTGGCCGTCGGAGGAGATAAATGCCTGAGCTTTTGCGTACTTCAATGAGGTTTTCCAATTCCAGTACAATTAACGCTTCACGAACAAGTGTGCGCGAAACGCTGAATTTTTCTGCAATTTCACGCTCTGTCGGTAGACGATCACCGGGAGAATAATCCATCTCTATCATCATCTGACGTAATGATTGGGCTACTTCGTGATAGGGACGTCTGGAGTCTGCAAGGTTCATCATTTAATGCCGCCGTAAGTTCATATACTTAAATGGATCGACTAAAAATGATGTTATTCTAAGACATCAATGCCAGAAATATAACCACCTATTCTTGTTACAATAGGTGGTTTTGAGAGAAAATTATTCTAATTTACGCACTCGATTGACCATTTCGAATAATTCCGGTTGGATCTTAGCAAGATCGTCATACATGGGTTTGACCGCATCCTGAAAGCGGGTTTTATCGACGGCAATAAATTCAACCCCTTGCTTTTCTGCTTTAGCACGTTCTTCTTTTTCTGATTGTTCCCACAGTTGAATCATGTGTTTTGAGGAGTTCAGCGCTGCTTTTTTCACAATCTCTTGCTGTTCAGTGGTTAACTTATTCAATGACTTGTTCGATATTAACAGGACATCAGGGATCATCGCATGCTCATCCAGCGAAAAGAATTTTGCCACTTCATTATGACGACTTAACGTAAAAGAAGTAATGTTGTTCTCTGCGGCATCCACAACCCCTTGTTGCAATGCGGTATAGAGTTCACCGTAAGCGAGTGGCGTTGGATTTCCTCCCAACCCTTTTACCATCGCAATGGCGGTTGGGCTGGGTTGTACGCGAATTTTCAAACCCTTTAGATCTTCAGGTGTGCTAATCGGTTTTTTCGCATAAAAACTGCGTGCGCCCGCATCATAGTAAGTAAGACCAATAAACCCCATGTTTTGGCTTGAATCGAGGATTTCCTTACCGATATCGCTATTGATGACGTGCTGATAGTGCTTTTTATCGCGGAATAAATAGGGCAGGTTAAAAATGGAATAAGCTGGCGAGAAGGCTTCTAATTCTGCCGCATTGGATTTAGCAATATCCAGAGCGCCGTTTTGCATCAATTCGATGGATTCACGCTGGTTGCCCAATTGAGAATCAGAATAGATGCGAATACGAACTTCCCCGTTAGTTTTTTCTTCCACTTCGTTAGCGAACTCGGTCATGGCCTTATGGACAGCATGGTTTCGGTTCTGGTTATGGCTGAGTTTCAGTGTTGTCGCAGCAAAAGCCGGGGATGCTCCCAGTATAAACATGATACCAGCCGCTATGCTTGCTATACCTGAAACTTGTCGTTTGGTGTTCTGCATGTTTGGTTCTCCAGAGGTGAAGGTCGATTGTTGTTATTTTCTGTGGGCAAACAATAATCAGAACTGACTTATTGGGCAAAGGGCAAAATGCAATTGGTCGATCTGACTCGCAAAAAATGGCATTATTGGTTGACCTTTTGTATTTGTGATCTATCTCACCCTCTTTTAAGGCATTATTTCAAGGTCTTTAGTGCAATCAGTATAGATTCTCATTCCTGTGTGGGTTTTAATTGGTAAACCAAAATGACGGGGATCAGATAAATGAAAAACCTTGTAGCGATGACCAATAAAAGTCTGGCATTTTTTACCGTCTGCCTGCTGACCTTCTTGGTTTTATGTGTGTCGTGGCAGGTCATTTCACGCTATGTCTTAGAGGCACCGAGCACCGAGACAGATGAATTAGCACGTTATCTGTTTATGTGGGTCGCAATGATTGGCGCTGCCTATACCACCGGCCAGCATCGCCATCTTGCTATCGATTTACTGATGATGAAATTAACCGGAGTCAAAAAAAGTATTATCGGCCTGATTATTCAGGCAGCCATTATTATATTTTCTGCCATTGTGCTGCTTTATGGTGGCAGCCTGCTTGTTGCATCGACACTGGAAAATGGTCAAATCACACCTGTATTAGGCTGGAAGATGGGATACATCTATTTATGTTTGCCGATTAGCGGAATATTGATGATTTTCTATGCGCTGGTTGATGTGATCTCGATTGTTCAGCATTTTTCTGGTCAACCCCCCGTTGTGTCTGAGAATCATTAACTTGTGGAAATAAGAGGTCAGAGTATGGATTGGTATATCATTGCCGCACTCTTTGGCACATTTGCAATATTACTGGCGTTGAGTATCCCCGTTTCTTTTGCTATCGGCTTATCTTCGTTAGTCGCTATTACGATGACATTGCCGCTGGAGTCTGCGATCACGGTTGTGGCACAACGTATGGCGGCGGGGGTCGATAACTTCTCTCTATTGGCGATCCCGTTCTTTATCTTGGCCGGAAATATTATGAACCAGGGTGGGATAGCTGCACGCTTGATCAATCTGGCTAAGATGATCGGCGGCCGTTTGCCGGGATCATTAATGCACGTCAATATCATGGCGAACATGCTGTTCGGGGCAATTTCAGGCTCGGCAGTGGCATCTGCGGCTGCGGTCGGGGGAACAATGGCGCCGATGCAGCGAAAAGAAGGATACGATCCTCATCTGTCTGCGGCTGTGAACATCGCTTCTTGCCCTTCTGGTTTGCTGATCCCACCCAGCAATACCTTGATTGTGTACTCGTTGGTTTCAGGGGGAACCTCTATTGCTGCCTTGTTTTTAGCGGGTTATATCCCTGGCATTATTATGGGCGTTTCACTCATGATTGTGTCTGCCATTATTGCCAAGAGGAAGCGCTATCCTGTCGCAGCCCGGCCAACGTGGCGCGAATTTTTTGCTACAGCGTGGAAAGCGATACCGTCATTAATGTTGGTTGTGGTGATTATGGGCGGAATTATTGCGGGGATCTTCACGGCGACAGAAGCCTCAGCCATTGCCGTTCTCTACAGTTTTATTCTCGCGGTGGTGATTTATCGTGAAGTGAGTCTCAAACAACTGCCCAAAATTATTCTTGATTCTGCGGTTACCACATCTATTGTTTTGCTGTTGATTGGTGTATCAATGGGCATGTCCTGGGCGATGGCCAATGCTGACCTGCCCTATCTGATTGCCGATACGTTGATGGCGGTTTCTGATAATCCGCTGACCATTTTGCTCGTCATTAATATCATCCTACTGATTGTGGGGATCTTTATGGATATGACACCTGCCATTTTGATCTTCACGCCGATTTTTTTACCCGTTGCCATGAGCATAGGGATTGATCCTGTACATTTTGGCATCATCATGACGTTTAATTTGGCTATTGGGATTTGTACGCCGCCCGTAGGCAGCGCGTTATTTGTGGGTTGCTCTGTAGGAGAAGTGAGTATTGATAAGGTACTGAAGCCACTATTGCCGATGTATATTGCGCTGATCTCGGCGTTAGCGCTGGTGACATACCTGCCGCAATTGAGTTTGTGGTTACCTGAATTAGTCTTGAATGCGTGATAGGGGGAGTTATGAAACAAACCTGGCGTTGGTATGGACCGGAAGATCCTGTTTCATTAGCGGATATCCGTCAGGCAGGAGCAACAGGAGTGGTAACGGCGTTGCACCATATTCCTAACGGCGAAGTCTGGCCTGTCGAGGAAATAGAGCAACGTAAAGCACTGATTGAAACCAATCAACTTGAGTGGACGGTGGTCGAAAGTGTTCCCGTTCATGAAGATATCAAGACGCATACCGGAGAGTACGACCGATGGCTCGAAAACTATCAACAAACCTTGCGTAACCTCGCTGCCAGCGGGATCAAAACAGTATGCTACAACTTTATGCCGGTTCTGGATTGGACACGTACTGATCTCGACTATGAATTACCTGACGGCTCAAAAGCGTTGCGTTTTGATCAAATCGAATTTGCGGTTTTTGATATCCACATTTTGCAACGTTGTGGCGCAGAAAAAGAGTATTCCGAAGATGAAATTGTGCAAGCACAATCACGCTTCGCTGCAATGACAGCAGAAGAAAAACAAAAACTGACAAAGACGATCATTGCGGGTCTCCCTGGTGCAGAGGAAGGCTATACCTTAGAACAATTTCGCCAACACCTAAAACGTTATACCGGAATGGATAAGGCCAAATTGCGTGAACACTTTGCTTATTTCCTGCAAAAGATCATTCCGGTTGCGGAAGAACTCGGGATCAAAATGGCGGTTCATCCTGATGATCCACCGCGTGAAATCCTGGGCCTGCCACGCATTGTTTCTACGATAGAAGATATGCGCTGGATAGCTGAAACGATGGACAGCAACGCCAATGGCTACACAATGTGCACCGGATCTTACGGCGTGCGGGCGGATAATGATTTGGTGAAGATGATCAAATTATTGGGTTCCCGTATCTATTTTCTCCATTTGCGTTCAACCGTACGTGAAGAAAACCCATCCACGTTCCATGAAGCGGCACATCTGGCGGGTGATGTGGATATGTATGAAGTGATCAAAGCGGTTGCGGAAGAAGAACATCGCCGGTTGGCAGCGGGTGAAAATCACCTGATCCCCATGCGGCCTGATCATGGTCATCAAATACTTGATGATTTGAAAAAGAAAACGAACCCCGGCTATTCGGCAATCGGCCGCCTGAAAGGGCTGGCTGAAATTCGTGGCCTTGAGTTGGGTGTGCATCGCGCATTTTCCCCAAAATAGTTGCTGAGCTAACCCTACATGGTAGTGGATAAATATCACTCACTACCGCTTATTGGTGAGTCCATTATGGAAAAAAATCTTGTCAATGCAATAACTTCTGTCCCATGCCCTGGCTGGACAACCGAACGCCTGACTTCCCGTATTGTGCATTTAGGGTGCGGTGCATTTCATCGGGCGCATCAGGCGCTTTATACACATCATGTATTAGAGCAGACTGACAGTGATTGGGGATTCTGTGAAGTTAATCTGATGCTCAATGATGCTTCACTGATTAAAAATCTTAAAAAACAGTCTATGCGCTATACCGTTGCCGAGAAAGGGCCGGATGGAATGACATTAAAAATGATTGGTTCGATGAAAGAGGGGATGCATCCATTAATTGATGGCGTTCAAGCGATTATTGAAAAAATGGCCGATCCTGATGTCGCAATCATCTCTTTGACAATAACTGAAAAAGGATATTGTACCGATGCTGCGACAGGCCGTTTAGATCTCAATAATGCATTAATTATTAAAGATATTGCTAATCCTGTGGTGCCAAGATCAGCCATCGGCTATATCACGGCGGCATTAAAATTGCGTTTTGAACGAAGCCTTCCGGCAGTGACGATTTTGTCGTGCGATAACGTGCGGGAAAACGGGCATGTTGCCCGTGAGACCGTATTAGGTCTGGCGCGTTTGCAGGACGAAAAATTGGCACAATGGATAGAAAATCAGGTGACATTTCCCTGCACGATGGTGGATCGTATTGTGCCGGCAGCCACACCAGAAACGTTAACTGAAATTGCTCAACGGCTGGGCGTTGAAGATCCTTGTGCTATTGCCTGTGAACCTTTTCGTCAATGGGTAATTGAAGATAATTTTGTCAATGGTCGCCCGGATTGGGATCGGGCCGGAGCGCAATTTGTGGATGATGTGGTGCCCTTTGAAATGATGAAATTGCGCATGTTAAATGGCGCTCATTCATTTCTGGCTTATCTGGGCTATTTGGGCGGCTATGCGCATATCTCCGATACCATGACAAATGCCGATTATCGTCGGGCCGTGTATGCATTAATGCTGAATGAACAGGTTCCGACACTGTCGATGCCAGAAGACATCGACTTAGTGACCTATGCGGATAACTTGCTCGAACGGTTCACTAATCCCGCGTTAAAACATCAGACCAGGCAAATTGCGATGGATGGCAGTCAGAAATTGCCCCAGCGCATGGTCGATTCCATTGAATGGCACCTTTTGCGGGGAAGTGATTATCGCCATTTAGCGCTCGGTGTGGCGGGTTGGATGCGTTATATCAGTGGCGTGGATGAACAAGGTCAACCGATTGATGTGCGTGATCCATTAAAAGAGACCTTTGCGGCGATTTTTGCCCAATATGGTCATTCTGTTGCTGTGGTGGAAGATGTGGTGAAAGAGCTATTAGCAATTGAATCGATCTTCGGCAAGAAACTGGTAAAAAACCGTGATTTTGTCGATCACGTAACCAAAGCCTATCAGAACTTACTCAATGTTGGCGCACGCCAGGCGGTTGCGGCCCTTTGAGCATAGAGGAAAACGTAATGAAAACCTTTATGTGTGAAGATTTCCTGTTAAATAATGATGTTGCCCGTCGCCTTTATCATGATTACGCGGCGTTGATGCCGGTTTATGACTATCACTGTCATCTCAATCCCAAAGAGATTGCGCAAAACCGCCGTTTCCACAACCTTGGGCAAATCTGGCTGGAGGGCGATCATTATAAATGGCGTGCGATGCGTGCGGCAGGGATTGAAGAGGCGCTGATTACCGGTGCTGAAAGCCGTGATTATGAAAAATACCTCGCATGGGCGAAAACGGTTCCGCTGACAATCAGCAATCCACTTTATCACTGGACTCATCTGGAATTGCGGCGCCCCTTTGGCATTCGCGGAAAATTATTTGCGCCTGACACCGCAGAGGCTATCTGGCATGAGGCGAACGAGAAACTCTCTCAAGATGAATTTTCTGCCCGTGGCATTATGCAGCAAATGCAGGTACGCATGGCAGGAACAACGGATGATCCTATTGATTCTCTCGAATATCATCAACAGATCGCCAAAGATAAAGACTTTACTATCAAAGTATTACCAAGCTGGCGTCCGGATAAAGTCTTCAAAATTGAGTTGTCGGGTTTTTGTGACTATCTCGAACAATTAGGAGAAGCCGCCGATATTGCTATCGGGTGTTTTGCCGATTTATTGCAGGCATTAGAATGCCGTCTCGAACACTTTCAGGAGCACGGTTGTGTGGCATCAGATCATGGTATTGAACAGTTGCGTTATGCGCCGATACCTGACGAAAAAGTGTTAGATGGCATTTTGCAAACGCGCAGACAGGGGCAATTACTCAGCGAATTAGAAATAGCCCAATTTACGACAGCGGTGCTGGTTTGGTTAGGTAAGCAGTACGCAAAACGCGGCTGGGTCATGCAACTGCATATTGGTGCCTTGCGCAATAACAACACACGTATGTTTAATCGGTTAGGGCCAGACTGCGGCTTTGATTCCATTGGGGATAATCCTATCGCTTACCCATTATCTCGCTTGCTGGATGAAATGGATAAAACAGACCAATTACCAAAGACTATTCTCTATTGCTTAAACCCCCGTGATAACGAAGTGATCGCAACTATGACCGGCAATTTTCAGGGCGGGAATCGGGGTGATAAAAGTATTAGGGGCAAGATCCAATTTGGATCGGGCTGGTGGTTCAACGATCAAAAAGACGGTATGCAGCGTCAATTAGAGCAACTTTCCCAATTAGGCTTATTAAGCCAATTTGTCGGTATGCTGACAGATTCACGCAGTTTCTTATCCTATACCCGCCATGAATATTTTCGGCGCATTCTCTGCAATATGCTGGGGAATTGGGTCGAAAATGGTGAAATTCCCCATGATGAAAAAATGCTGGGGCAGATAGTTCAGGATATCTGCTTCAATAATGCTGAACGTTATTTTCAGGCTGTAAAGGATTAAAGTATGCAGATGTGGAAAATTGCCCTGATTGGCGAAGGGATGATTGAGCTAAATGGCACGCCATGTGGTGCCATGACACAAAATTATGGCGGTGATGTGCTGAATAGTGCCGTTTATCTGGCTCGCGCTGGCGGCGATACACTTGATGTCCATTTCGTCACGGCGATGGGCACGGACCCTTTGAGCGAAGGCATGATCTCACGCTGGCAGCAAGAGGGCATTAATACTTCGCTCGTGTTGCGTGATAACGCGCATCAGCCCGGTCGATACCTGATCCAGCTCGATGAAAAAGGTGAACGCACGTTTCTTTACCGGCGCGATAACTCGGCGGCGCGTTATCTCTTGCGCCATCCTGATTATCCCCTGTTGCGCCAACAATTGCGGAATATGGATGTGCTCTACCTCAGTGGGATCAGCCTGGCTATTTTGCCCGAAAATGATCGCCAGTTGCTGTTAATTGATTTGAAACAGTTAGCTTCTGAAGGGAAATTGATTTTCTTTGACAGTAATTACCGTCCGGCCTTATGGGAAAATGAAACGCAAGCCCGTGAGTGTTATCAGCAAATGTATGCCATCACTGATATTGCGTTAGTGACTGACGATGACGAAGCACGTCTCTGGGGAGACACGTCAATTGAGGAGAGCGTTAACCGCCTGAAAAGAATCGGGGTTAAACATGCCATTATCAAAGCGGGTGAACGGGGCTGTTTTTATCGTGACTTAAGCGGCTGCAATGCCACACAACATATTAAGACGCAACCTGTTACCTCTGTCGTTGATACCACTTCGGCAGGCGATGCGTTTAATGCGGGTTTTATCGTGGGGCGGTTAAATGGGAAATCCATTCATGATTCAGCATTAATGGGGCATCAGCTCGCAGGGGTTGTGATCCAGCATAAAGGGGCGATTGTGCCACCGGCGGCGACACAAGAAGTTATCGCGCGTTTTTTTAATTTGAACGAAATCGGAGAGAATGATAATGCAAGAGATAATGGCACGTCTGCGTCAGATTAAAATTGTGCCTGTGATAGCGATTGAAGAGGCCAGAGATATCATTCCCCTTGGTCACGCGTTAGCAGACAACGGCCTGCCTGTGGCTGAAATCACGTTTCGTACCGAGAGTGCCGCCGAAGCGATTAGCCTGCTAAAAGCGGCGCGGCCAGATATGCTGATCGGGGCGGGAACCGTGCTTCATCGTGAACACGTACGTCAGGCAAAAGCAGCGGGGGCAGAGTTTATTGTTTCACCCGGGTTTAATCCAAATACCGTTCAGGCGTGCCAGCAAATCGGTATTCCTATCATTCCCGGCGTAAATAACGCCAGCACGATTGAACAAGCGCTGGAATCAGGCATCAATTTTGTCAAATTTTTCCCGGCTGAACCCTCGGGTGGCATTGCGATGATTAAAGCACTACTCGCTCCGTACCCACAGTTACACGTCATGCCAACCGGTGGGATCAGTGTTAAGAACATTCTCGATTACCTTGCTATCCCACAAATTGTGGCATGTGGGGGTTCCTGGATGGTCAGCCCACAGTTGATCCGAGATAAAGAGTGGCGAACGATGGGTAAATTAGCAAGGGAGGCGGTGGAGTTGGTGGACGTGTTGTGAGATTGTGATCCTGCATGATCCCGTTGAACGACAGAAGGAGATAAAAAAAGCCACCCCTGAACAGTATAGAGGCAAGATCTATGCCGCCCGTTATTCGCAGGCAGGCGTTTCCAATCAAACCGACCCGATGAAAATCGTCCACTTGTGCCCTGTTCTTGTTCAAGGATAAGAAACCAGCTGATGTTGATCAGCAACTTGAGCGTATTTTGGCGGAATTGGATAGGCGAGATAGCGAAAAAATAAGCAAAACAGGTCAGCCAGAGAGCAAATGCGTTAGAACGAAAATGATAACGCCTCCTGATTGGGGGCGTCTTTAAAATAATGAATACAAATCTCAATGAATTTTCAAAAACCGGACCTGAACCGACATATTTGTGATGATTATTAAACAAAAGAACCATAAACGCCTTATACAATGCGCTGAGGATCAAATCCATTCAGCTCAGTAAGGGATAATCTCACCGGTACAGATTTTGAAGTTGGCGTGCCAGTCCCATCACCAACACTGTCCATTGGGACTAATGGGTTGGTTTCCGGGTAATAAGCAGCAAGGTTCCCGCGCGGAATGGCATAAGGCACTAACTTAAAGCCGGAAACTTTACGCTTAATACCGTCATGCCATACGGTTTCGATATCGACCAAATCACCGGCCTGATAGCCCAATTGGGCAATATCTTCCTCATTCATAAATAACACTTCCCGCTGACCATACACCCCGCGATAACGATCATCCAGCCCATAAATCGTGGTGTTATATTGATCGTGCGAACGCAAGGTTTGCAAAGTGAAAGGAACATCAGCGCCTTCAATTTGTGGGAACCGCGTTTTTGGTAACGGTGCATGACTGAATTCAGCTTTTTTGCTCGGTGTTGCAAAACGTAATTCGGCCGCAGCATTGCCAAGATAGAAGCCACCAGCGTGTTCACATTTTTTATTAAAATCATCAAACCCGGGAATAGTCGCTGCAATATGATCGCGGATTTTATTGTAATCTCCCGCTAGTTCCAACCAGTTAATGGTTGTGGTATTGCCGACTGTCGCATTAGCAATACCGGCAATAATCGCTGTTTCAGAACGCTGGCTATCAAATAATGGCTTATTTACGCCCTCTGAGGCATGAACCATGCTGAACGAGTCTTCTACCGTCACAAACTGTGCGCCGGTAGCCTGAATATCTCGTTCAGTGCGCCCTAATGCCGGCAGAATCAAGGCGCCTTTTTTACCGGTAATAAGATGACTCCGGTTTAATTTTGTGCTGATGTGTACCGTCAAATCACAATGCCTGAGTGCTGCTTCTGTTCGTGGGCTATCCGGAGCCGCTGCTGCGAGGTTCCCACCCAATGCGATCAGAACCTTAACTTCATCACGCAACATGGCACTCAACGCTTCCACAACATGATGACCATGAGCTCGGGGTGGCTCGAAACCAAAATGAGCAGCCATGTTATCCAAAAAAAGTTTGCCCGGTTTCTCATTAATTCCCATCGTCCGGTTACCCTGTACATTACTGTGTCCACGTACCGGACAAAGCCCTGCGCCCGATTTACCCAATTGTCCAAAAAGCAATTGCAGGTTGACGATTTCACGCACCGTAACTAAAGAGTGTTTATGTTGGGTTATCCCCATTGCCCAGGTACAGATGACGCGCCCGGCATTCTGGTAAATGGCTGCCGCTTCACGCAGTTGTGCTTCGGTCAATCCCGATTGCTCTTCAATCAATGACCACTCGGTTGCAATCACTTCTTGCAAATAAGCCTCCACGCCGTTGGTGTAAGTGGCAATGAATGCCAGATCAAAAATACCTGATTTGCTCTCAGCCAGCAGGGCGTTATGGGTTTCTAAAAGTGCCTTGACTATCCCTCGTACCGCAGCCATATCGCCACCAAGTTTCGGTTGATAGTAACGATGGCTAATTTCACCCGCCATTGGGGTGATCACTTCAAGCGGTTTTTGTGGATCAGCGAAACGTTCCAAACCGCGCTCATGCAGGGTATTAAAAGTGACGATGCGCGCGCCGCGTTCAGCCGCATGTCGTAAGCTATGCAGCATTCGTGGGTGATTTGTTCCGGGGTTTTGACCAAATATAAAGATGGCATCGGCATGATCAAAATCTTGCAGCCGGACAGTGCCTTTCCCAACGCCTAAGCTTGCCAACATACCGGAACCGCTGGCTTCATGGCACATATTAGAACAATCCGGGAAGTTGTTGGTTCCCACTACACGGCCAAACAACTGGTACAGCCACGAAGCCTCATTACTGGCTCGCCCCGAAGTGTATAGTTCAAGCTGATTGGGGTTATCCATCGCCTGAATATGGTTGGCTATCAGGGCAAAAGCCTCATCCCAACGGATCGGCTCGTAATGATCCGTCTGCGGGTTATAGCTCATCGGCTCAACCACTCTTCCCTGGTATTCAAGGAAATAATCGCTTTGTTGGTAGAGTTGACTAACGCTATGGGTTGCGAAAAACTGCCGATCAACATACCGACGAGTCGCTTCCCAAGTGACTGCCTTGGCACCGTTTTCACAAAAGCTAAACAGGCTTTTGTTGTCATCTCCCCATGCGCATCCGGGGCAATCAAAGCCTCTGGGCTTGTTCATGCGCATCAGGTTAACCATATTTTTCAGTGCTTGTTTACTATCAAAGACAAAACGGGTTGTTGCCTCCAGTGAACCCCAACCCCCCGCCGCCGCATGGTAAGGTTTTATTTTTGATTTGAATTTCATAAAAATCTCTATTTTTTATGTCGTAGCCAGCATCGGGCCACATATCTACAGGTGAACCCGTCACGTCGATTTCATTCATTGGCGGTTTAGCGCCGATGTGATCATACGCCTATCTGCCTATAGTGATAATTATTCCGTGGTTATATCACGAAAAAACCGAGCCATTAGGCTTTGGCGTTTTTACCTAACGACCTAAACTTACAACTCTTTTTGAAAAGATCGATTTTATTTCAAACAAAATAGCAACAAGAGGCGTGATAACAACAGTGGGGCAACGATTAAATATACAATTCCAATGAATTGGTAGTGTTGTTGGCTGCACTTGTTCATCCCACCACAAAATAAACAAACGTCCCCACATAATTACCAATTACGTAGCCGAATGTACCAATGACCATAATCGGGCCGACCAGATTGAACCAACCACGGCTGATTGCCATTGCTGCTGCGGTAGTTGGTCCACCAATATTGGCATTACACGCCAAAATATTTTCCTCCAGGCTGAACTTAAACACTTTCCCCACGGCAAAAGTCAGTATCAAGTTGAGCATGGCAATGACAAAGACGAAAGCAAACAACAGGGGCGCATGGCTGATAATGACCTGGACGGATGCCGGTATGCCAATGACAACAAAGAACATATAAATGGCGTAAGTCCCCAACTCCTGAGTGCCATTCAGTTTGCTGAATGTCTCTTTAAATATTGAGACGATAATGAAGGTGACTGTCGTCAGAAGCAGATATTTATCAGAAATCAGGCCGAAAATTAGCTCTTGGTAAATGTTGTTTGGCTGCCCAAGTAAGGTTTTTAACCATGATGAAAGATGGAATGAGAGCGCGACGATAAAAATCGACCATGCCAGCGATAAGGCGATGTCTTTCAGGGCAATATTTTTCGGTTTCCAATAAGTCGTCACCAAAGGTTGGGGTTTATCTGAATTAGGTATCTTCTCCATCTGATCAGTATATGGACTGCCCCAGAATCTCCTCGCCACAGTCCAACCGGATAAAAGTATCAGAATAATAAAATAGGCGGCCATCATAAAATTATCAGCCACGATAGTCGCAGCGACCATGCTCTGGGAAGTGCCCAGTTTGGCGGACATTGCCGCAAAATTAACCGCGCCTCCCGTGTAAGAAGCAGAGATCATGCCACTGATTTTATCTAATTCCGGTATGTACGCCTTGAAAAGCCAGAAGGAGGCAATCGTACCAATCATGGTCGCTACAGAGGAAATCAGAAAAAGTATCAGTAACCTCCCACTTTCTTTAAAGAGGCTATGCAGGTTGGTTTTAAATAATAATAAAGGGATCGCCAATGGCAGAATATATTGCCAAACAACATCGTAAGCCGGTGCTTCGACTGGAATAATATTGAAATTGGATGCAATGATAGCAATGATCAATGCAATCACTGCGCCCGGTATTTTAGAGGCCCATTTGAAACGCTGTTCCACCATTATGGCGGCAGCAACAGCAATCATGATAAAAGCCCAAAGTAGTAATGAATTGTCAGATGCAATAAGTGTATTTTTCATTATTTCCCCTGATGTTTATCAAATAAAAAAGAAAATAGTTACGCACTGACTTATTAAATGATTTAATTATTAAAAACATGGGGTTGTATCTATGGCACCATAAATAGCAGCCTGATTTTTATAAAATGCCCACATAGAATTCCCATAATCATAATGCCACCATTCAGTGGGTAAACTGGTAAACCCTACTTGCGTCATGGCTTGATAGAGTAATCGGCGATATAAAGTAGCAGGCATATTTTTTTCCGGCGCTTTTTCTAATGCGGCGGTGTAGGAAAGTTCGCTCACTTCATCGAACTCAGTTCCCAAAAACAGTGGATGACCCGATGCGATATCGAAGAGTGTGACATCCACGGATCCCCCTGTCAGATGCGGGCTGATCTGATTTTCTTCTACGGGCGCCGGAGCGACAAACTGCTGCAAGAGTTTTCGTTGTTCTTCTGCCGATAAGTCAGTATATTGCTCTGCAATCTTTGCCTGTGTTATCTCTTGCAATGCCTGTTGAGTTTCCCGTGAACGCCAGCCATCCAATACCAAAATCCCTAAATGGGCAGGAAGCAGTTGTGATGCCAATCTTAATTTTTCCGCCACACTTTTTCTTACCATACCATATTTAATCGCGCCTTTTATTCCCGCCAGATAATAAACAGATTTTTGCTTTAATTTATTCGAGTCAGTAATAATTTCTAAATATTCATCACATTCATAAATAGGAATTTTATTAATTATTTTCCAATTAAAATCTCTTTCTTGTGGGATCTTTTCCGCAGAATATTTTCCCAAATCGACATTTCCAGAAGAAGCAGATAACAACATATTTGACCTCACACTATCATATTGGAACAGGCATCATTTGAATAACAATACAATTACAGATTGACAACAGAGATGCAAGCCATCAAATTTTATTTACTGTTATGAAATTGAATCATCTTTTATACCAATCCAACTTCAAGATGCGTGTCATATTTACCCGCGTAGCGGGGAAATATGAGGCCTCGCGTCGTCTTGCGGATTGCAACTTGAAGTTTATCGAGTATATATTCAAAAGCTAATCAGATGAAATGCCGAATCGTCTGTGACAAAATAAGCCGATTTCCTTGATCCCCTAATACCTGGAGGAGGAATACCGAGACGGTATTCATGACACAACATGACTCAAGACCATCAACTACAAGTAGAAGCGATTAAATGCGGCACGGTTATCGATCACATCCCCGCTCATGTCGGCTTTAAATTATTGTCGCTGTTCAAACTCACCGAAACAGACCAGCGCATTACTATTGGCCTGAACCTGCCTTCCAACCATTTGGGTAAAAAGGATCTGATTAAGATTGAAAACACCTTTCTGACAGAGCAACAGGCAAATCAACTCGCCGTGTATGCCCCACATGCCACCATCAATAACATTGAGAATTACGTTGTGGTTAAAAAAATGCCAATTAATCTGCCCGACCAGATCAACAGTGTTCTTGTCTGCCCAAACAGCAATTGCATCAGCCATAATGAACCTGTCAACAGCAGCTTCCATGTGATGTCAGAAAAAGACGATGTGGTATTGCGCTGTAAGTACTGCGAAAAAGAGTTTGATCGCCAGGCCGTTATCAATAACGGTTAACCGCTGGTTCAAACAATCTACCCGCGACCCGTTCACGCAATCTGTAAGAATGTCCTGTATCAATTGATGTGGGACAGAGGATCACTATAATGGCGATCCCGTAAATTTTTCCATTTAGATGTCAAACAGGAGTTTCTAATGTCACGTTCTATCCATACCGAGAATGCCCCCGCCGCAATCGGCCCTTATGTTCAGGGTGTTGATCTGGGCAGCATGGTTATCACTTCCGGCCAGATCCCTGTTGATCCCAAAACGGGGACCATCCCTGAAGAGGTGACGGCTCAAGCCCGTCAATCTTTGGAAAACGTTAAAGCGATTATTGAACAATCCGGCTTGAAAGTCGCTGATATCGTAAAAACCACGGTGTTCGTTAAGGATCTGAATGATTTTGCTGCCGTGAACGCAACTTACGAAGCGTTCTTCGCTGAACATAATGCGCCGTTCCCTGCCCGTTCATGCGTTGAAGTTGCCCGTCTGCCAAAAGATGTGAAAATCGAAATCGAAGCCATCGCCGTTCGTCGCTAATTTGCCGTTTTCCCAGCCCTGATCACTCGGTATCAGGGTTGATATTCCCGTCTGGTTTTCCTCTTTTTCTTTGTCTGAGATCAACTTTTTAGGTTGTATATTGACTTATAAAACCTACATATTGTGCTTTAATATAATAAATCCACTATATATAGTATTTATACACAAAATTATCCACATCAAAACAGAAAGAGAGTCTTCCTCTTATTTTTGCTGTGGATAACATATTGAGGTGCCATATTGTGAAAATGGTTGTGATGCAACAGGATGATGTGAGTAAAGGCAATACCTGTGAACAGGCTTCCCATGCATGGCATGATCGATTGGATCAAGACATTCGGGGCCTGATCGAGCAAAGTAATTTCTCTCTTCTTAATGAAAACGCCAATAAAGACAGTAAGGTTATTCCAACCCAGCGTGATCTATTGGCGGGGATTGTCGCCCGACAATATGCCAAGCAGCATATGCTGCCGCATGATGTGGTGCAGGCACACGATAGAGGCGAAATTCACTATCATGATCTGGATTACGCCCCGTTTTTTCCTATGTTCAACTGTATGCTGATCGATTTGCAGGGCATGCTGACTAACGGCTTTAAAATGGGCAATGCGGAAATTGAACCGCCTAAATCCATTGCTACCGCCACTGCGGTTACTGCCCAGATTATCGCGCAAGTTGCCAGCCACATTTATGGCGGAACAACCATTAATCGTATTGATGAAGTCCTCGCTCCTTTTGTGAAAGCCAGTTATGACAAGCATCTGGCCATTGCCCAAGAGTGGAATATCGTAGATCAGGCTGCCTATGCAGAAGCCCGCACAGAAAAAGAGTGTTATGACGCTTTTCAGTCCCTGGAATATGAAGTCAATACGCTGCATACCGCTAATGGGCAAACGCCGTTTGTCACTTTCGGTTTCGGCTTGGGAACAACCAAAGAAGCCCGCCTGATTCAAATCTCAATTCTGCGCAACCGCATTGCGGGTTTGGGAAAAAACCACAAGACCGCTGTCTTCCCAAAACTGGTGTTTACTATTCGTGATGGATTGAATCACCGGTTTGGTGATCCGCACTATGATATTAAATTATTGGCCCTGGAATGTGCCAGTAAACGCATGTATCCCGATATTCTCAATTATGATCAAGTGATCAAGGTAACGGGATCATTTAAAACGCCAATGGGTTGCCGCAGTTTTCTCAGTGTTTATGAGGAAAACGGTCAGCAAATTCACGAAGGGCGTAACAATTTAGGCGTTATCAGCCTGAATCTTCCCCGCATTGCGCTTGAAGCCAAGGGTAATGAAGATGATTTTTGGCAAATTTTAGATCAACGCTTGTTACTCGCCAAAAAAGCGCTGATGACGCGAATCTCTCGCCTCGAAAAGACTAAAGCTCGCGTTGCCCCGATCCTCTATATGGAAGGTGCCTGTGGTGTACGCCTGAAAGCGGATGACAATATTACCGATATTTTCAAACAGGGTCGTGCTTCTATATCGTTGGGCTATATTGGCATTCATGAAACGATAAATGCGTTATATGGCAATCACATTCATCTGTTTGATGATCAACAGCGCCAGCAGAAAGCCATCGAGATTGTTAAACACTTACGTAAGGCCGTCGATCAGTGGAAGCAGGAGACGGGATATGGTTTTAGTTTGTACAGTACACCCAGCGAGAATTTATGTGACCGTTTCTGCCGTTTGGATATCGCTGAGTTTGGCGTAATCCAGGGTGTCACTGATAAGGGCTATTACACCAACAGCTTCCATCTGGATGTAGAAAAGAAGGTCAATCCCTACGATAAACTGGACTTTGAAGCGCCCTATCCGCCATTGGCAAACGGGGGTTTTATTTGCTACGGCGAGTATCCCAATCTGCAACATAATTTGAAAGCATTGGAAGATGTCTGGGATTACAGTTACTCACGTGTGCCTTACTATGGCACCAATACGCCCATTGATGAGTGTTACCAATGCGGCTTTACCGGAGAATTTGCCTGTACCAGCAAAGGGTTCACCTGCCCTCAATGTGGCAACCATGATCCAGCCCATGTTTCAGTGATTCGTCGTGTTTGTGGTTACCTTGGCAGCCCAGATGCCCGCCCATTCAATGCAGGTAAGCAGGAAGAAGTGAAACGCCGCGTGAAACATTTCGGCCATGGGCAGATAGGTTAATAACATGAATTATCATCAATATTATCCGGTTGATGTGGTGAATGGTCCCGGAACCCGCTGTACGCTGTTCGTGTCAGGTTGTTTGCATCAATGTCGTGGCTGCTACAACCAAAGTACATGGCGAGTCGATTCAGGTCAGCCTTTTACGCAAGCCCTCGAAGATCAGATCATTGCCGACCTGAACGATCACCGGATTAAACGGCAAGGTCTGTCACTGTCTGGCGGCGATCCGCTGCATCCTCATAATGTTCGCCGCATACTGCAACTGGTTAAACGTGTACGGGAAGAAGGCCCGGATAAGGATATCTGGCTGTGGACAGGTTATGTCCTCAATGAATTAAGTGAAATTCAGCAGGAAGTTATCAGTTACGTTCATGTGGTAGTGGATGGGAAGTTTGAACAAGCGCTGTATGATCCCACGTTAATTTGGCGAGGCAGCCATAATCAGGTTATCCACTATTTATGATAGGAAAATTAACGCTGCCAGTGTAATTTTTTGCCAAAACCGAGGGTGTTATTGACCATTTTGATTTCATTGATATTAAGTTGCCAGATGGGAGGTTTGGCGGCTAAAGCGATGGGAAAACGGCGGCAATAATGCGCTCTGGCGATGGATTCGGCTTCACCTGCCAATCGCACGACTTCACCACGAAATTGGACCCCTTTGATTTGTGCAATATTGCGGGTTTGGCCGGCAACCGTACCTGCAACGATAGGATTGTTTTGCATCATCTGACCGTGGCGAGTATCGGACTCCGTCATAAACCAGAATGCCATGCTATCCGCATCAAAGACATAAAAGCAGTTCGCACACCATAAATCCTGGCTTGAAGAAGTGCAAAGCGTGATGACATGTTGCCTGGCAAGATATTGACGAATTATTAAAATTTCTTTATTTAAATCCATATATTTCCATACCGTTATTTTATTCAAATCATAACAGAACACGATAGGCGCCTTATCCAGTTACGTGTTATGTATTTGACTCAATAAACCCTGAGATTTATATAGAAACACGATAAATTATTTATAAATTTCAGCAACACCAGCGAGTTGATTCTGGCCATTTGCCGACACAATACGGAAATAGGTTGCGCCAGCTTCATCAGCTTTTTTGGATAACTCTGTGGTCAGGCTATCGAGTGTCTCTGCACCGCTCACTGAAATAACACCGATTTTTTCTCCCTTAGCAACCTGAACTTCGGTAGCGGCAAAAGAACCGAAAGAAACTGCACTTAATGCTAAGACAGCGACAATATTTTTGACATTTTTCATGTTTTTCTCCTCTAATCATTTTTAAAATAGAGTTAATCTCTTGTAACTGTGAGCATGTTATACACTTGTTCAGATTATTATAATTAACAATTATTGCTATATTCTTTCAATTTTTTTGAAAAAAAATACCGCGATGGGTTAATAAATGGCATATAATTTAAATAAATTCATTTTGTTATATTTAAAAACCATCAAAAACTCAGCTTATAACCACATTTATCACTAAAATATGAATTAATTTCCCATACAAATTAACTTATTGAAATTATTAAAAATAAATAATGACTATTAACGTATCTAACTGGCATATCTATCTGATCAGAACACGAAACGGAAGCTTATATACCGGAATAACGACCAATATATCTCGTCGATTTAGGCAACATGCAGCCGGAAAAGGCGCAAAATGCCTAAGAGGGAAAGATCCCTTAACGTTGGCCTATCAAAGTCAGGTAGGGGATAAAGGCGTAGCATTGAAAATGGAATATCGTGTGAAGAAACTGAATAAACAGCAAAAAGAAAGGCTAGTTATCGACCAGCCTCTCTGCATAACGACTTATTTAACCAAAATCGGTTCATCTGAGAAATCTTTCACTCAGGTCATGCCCACAGGTGATCAAAATGGGCAGGATAAGTAACCAGACCGTGACAATCTCCCTGCGAAATATCAGCCAGGGGATAGATCAAGAAGTCATTCTCGCAATCGGGCCATTGGCAATATACCTGATATTCAGTCGCAAGTTTAAAACCAAAACGGCTGTAGTATTCTGGCTCTCCCAGTACCACTACCGCGCCATAGCCAAACTCGTTCAGGCTATCCAATCCTTCATAAACCAATTTTTCACCAAGCCCATGACTACGATACTGTTCCGCCACTGCCAATGGTGCCAAACCTACCCATTGATGATCTTCACCATTGATATCAACGGGCGCAAAACCGGCATAACCAATCACATGGCCTTCATCGTCAGTCGCAACAATACCTAGTGTCAATAAACCATCTTCTCTTAGTTGATGAATTAACTCAGCCTCTGCCGATGTTTCAAAAGATTGCCGCAACAAACGATCAATCCCCATAGCATCGACAGGAATTTCGACCCTGATTAACATGACGATAACGCGCGATCATTCTGATCAGCGCCCTCTTTCTGTCCCGCTTTGATCAATTCAGCCAGAAGCAATAGACCAAAGTGAAGGATGGATGGCATAGATCCCACGTCAATGGAATTCATCTGATTTTTCACATGTAGTCCCAATTTTGTATTCCCTTCAACCCATAAACGACGCTGAAAAGCTATGTTTCAGGATATTCCCTGCGGGCAGCTATAAAGATGAAATTATTGAAGTTAACGCCTTTATTTTTCAACCAATACAATTACAAAAATGTCAGCTTATCTTCTGCTAATGCTTCACGAAATTACCAGCCGAGCCATTGTGCCAATACTGGGTTCTGTAGGGCAAATAGCTATGTGACATTCGCACGGAAACAGCCCCAAATCAATACATTTAATAATCTGCGTCACTACCATTCACCGCTACCATTCACTTTTCAGGGGTTATGTCATGGAGCTACTTTGCCCCACAGGTAATTTGCCTGCCTTGAAATCGGCTGTCAATAATAGTACTGCTGCAATTTATATAGGTCTATATTGTCAGAACTTCGCAGACAAACTGAGTTCTCTGGGGGGGGGGGGTGGCACAATTTAGGGTTAATGAACAAAAAGGAATACCACTGGTATTAGAAAATAACCCTGACCGTGATGAATACTGGCGGGGCATTGCGGGGTTGTCACTGTAATATTGCATACCTGGCCAATCTTACAGCATAACCACGCAATCTGTTGCTTTGGAAGCCACGATAACTTCCGAAGTGTTCGCTTCTTCCTGTAACTGGATATTATGGCGAGTGAGAAATTGAACGTTTCTCACGCATGGATGGAATAACCATTTGCCACACAAGGGATATGATAGCCAGTATACTCACTCCTGCACCTACCCATGTCAGTGTGTCTAATCCCCACCCTCGTACCGTAGTACCACCCATTATAGAACCCAAGACAACCCCGGCATTAAAAGCTGCGATATTCATGCCAGAAGCGATATAGCAAAATCATACTA
>NZ_JBEBMB010000056.1:0-15844 GCF_040081915.1 Xenorhabdus sp. SGI240 | reverse complement strand
GTGGTTTTGCGATATAGTAGACGTCGATTTTTTCCTGTGTGGGGTCAGCTTCTGAATTACCCTCAGGGAAATTACGCGCATCCAGATAATGTGCAAATGTCATACGAATAGTGACACGAGCCTGAACCATATTCTGATAAGCCAGACACATTGCGCTAATGGTGCCATCAAGGTTAGCCACAGTGAGTGTGGACGAAGTTGAACGACCATCGCTATTCACCTCCAGTCCCTCAATTCTGACAGGCCACGGCTTATACTCCACGCCCTGCCACCAGATAGATTTAATCGGTAAGCTGTCTATATCACCTTCCAATTCCTTTTCTGTATAAGGGATGGCGTGATTATGAAAGTAGAGTTCTGGTCCACCAAACACTGAACCATCAACAGAAAACAAAAGAATCTTATTCCCCGACTCAAGGCGTTGGAGATCTGCATTAATTTTCATGCGCTGAATGCCTGTTCAAATGTTGCTGATATTTTCATAACACCACCTGCCATAGGGAGCAGGGTTATTGAGTCTGCCTTGACCCGATACAGCCCTTTCTCACCAAACGGCGGCGTCCAGATAAATGACTTTAAGGTGTGCCTGCGGATAAACTGGAAGATAGGCATTACTTCTTCTTTAAATCCGGTGTAAGAGTAGGGCCAAGACTGGGTTTCGGGGTTAATTCCGTCAGCCGAGACCTGCTTATAGCCATCCCCAAACTCAACGACTTTAATTCGGTGTTTAAATTCACCACTGGGCGAATCCTGAATTTGGGTTCGCCATTTAAATTCTTCAATAGCCATATGAGTACCTATAAAAGAAAAAACCGCAGTTAAGCGGCGTTAGAAGTGAAAAACCCGCGCGGGGCGGGTTGGGATGATTAATCGGTATATTTAGCTCTATCGCGAGTCTCTTTGATACTCATACCAAATACATCACGATGATTTGCACACATCCAGCAAGCACACGCGCAAGGCGTTCTGTAGCACCTGCCTATTCCTCTGGCATCTGGAATGTGACCAGCATTATTGTACTTACTGCGTTTTGCTTTTAAGCGATACATATGATGCCGTCTGACAGCATGATTTCTTACTTTCATAAATGAACCCACGTAATTGTTGCGCGACTGCACAAATGCACAGTCGCTTAATCGTGAGTTCTGAATAGGCTATTTTTCTCATAATAAATGAAAATTATTCCCTGATAGTATTCATCCAAATAGTTGACTATGGGAACCGAGTCTAACTAAATGCAGGGTTTCACTATCCGGTTTTTGGTAAATCAGCAGCAAATCCGGCTTGACGTGGCATTCCCTATACCCAGACCAATTGCCGTCCAGTTCATGGTCACGATGGCGGCGTTCGAGGGGTTCATCATTCGCCAATGCTATCAATACAGGAACTAACGTATCATCAAGACCAATGCGATACTGTCCTTTAGATTCGCGTTTATAGTCCCGCTTAAATGCCATTGAGCGCTCAATCGTCCTCATGCAGATCCGCCATTAGCGCAGACACGCTATCGAATCGCTTTCCCTTTCCAGTTTTCAGTTCATCCATTGCTTTTTGAGTTGCTGCGTTCGGTACTTTGACATCAAAAGGCAAGCGTTGTTCATCAGCTATGCGTAACATCAACAAGCGAATAGCATCAGAAACAGATAACCCCATTGCTTCCAGTGCTGCACTGGCGCGCTCTTTAGTCTCAGCATCAATACGCGCACGAACATAGGTTTCAGTTGTAGTCATTTACTGTCCCTCCGGTCATATATTGACCTATTGTAGTCTCACTATGACTACATCGCAATGGTTATGGAATCAGAGCCGTCCGTGGCTTGGTGTTAGTTCAGCAGATTGGTTTTTCTTTCCAGACCGTTTTTGAGGGCTAATACTGGCCCAGTCACATTACTAAATGCCCCATTAAACGCATGAGCTATCTCAGGTGTCAGAACAGATAAATGTGGATTGAGCGTGTCCCACGCATCTTTAAGGTGCGCTAGGTTTCGATATAGAGCATTGGCATTTCTGAGTTCGGATGAGAGGTCAATGTGTGTTTCTGACTTTGGTATCTCTTCCCGACCCATAAACTCACCCTCTATCGCTTTCGTTGCCAGATACTCTATTGCAGCGGGGATCTGGTCACTGGTTAACTCATTTATATGGCTTACCCTAAACTCATGATGAAGCATTTGGAACAGCTTTTTGTTACTTACTCCATATTTACCCATCAAAGTGTTAACCAGTCCACGAAGGGGCGTCCTATCTTGAGTCGAGGTCTTCTTGGCTTTAACCTCACCAGTAGTCCAGTACTCGTAGAGAACGTCATCGCACTCTTCCTGATACCGGATAACTTTATCCCTAATCGATGCTTTAACTTTATTCGGGCTGATAGTCGCTAACCAGCCAGCTAATTTACGGAGAGTAAGGCAAGTCATTGCTTGTGAACCACCTTTTGTAGGTATAACGATTTCCGTGATACCTTTAGAGAAGCGTGTTTTTAACTTCTCTAACTGTGACTGCCACGCTAAACCCATACCTTCAACAATAGGTTTCATCGGCACATAAGGTTCACCATTATAATTAACAACATAGAGATCTGAGCCATAAAATGGAACGTTAATAGTTTTACTAACGCTTTTAGTTGCTATAATAGACATGTCTATTTTCCTGCAAAAGTTGTAGACGTTGTATAAGAAGCCCTGACTACTGGTAATAGTTGGGGCTTCACCGTTTTACATTGATGACGCGACACTATTTATCGCGTGATTGTCACTTTTTGTAAAGATAACCTTTGTGAATTTGGGAAGCGGCTCGTAAATCAAATTTATAGCGAGCTAATCGATTGCATTAATAACGTAACGTGATAATTTAACTATCCCTTTCAGCCTTCCTTGGCGCTCAATCCTTAAGCTGCTTTATCCACACTCAGTAATTTAGCCAGTTTGGAAATTCCTTTTGCAGTCACAAGAACTTGTTCGCAAACTCGTTCGGTTCCATCGTCTTTAGCGATAATGGTTATTTTGTGCTCCAATAACCCTTGCTGTAATTTGTCTTGATAGCCAACCCAAGACTTTTTACCTAAACGGCGATAAATCCACTTGTTTGAAGATAGAGTGTCGAAAAGAATTTTCGGCTTAATTTGCAGATGTTTTGCTGCGTCTGTAACGCACATGCTGCCAGTCGATTTTTTGGCGATGCGTTCGAAGGCGTCTACATCCGGCTTCATTTCTTCCACCTTGTTCTCAAGCTCAATAACTTTTTCTGTGTAAGTAAGAAGAATTCCACGCAGTGCATCGGGATCGCTCAACACCTGCATTGGGTCAGTAGCTACTGGTGCTAACTTACCAGAACGGTAATCAATGAAAGTTTGGTTGACTTGCAAGCGAAATTTGGGAGAGATCCACCCTGCATACTCAACGGCTAAGAGTTCGTGAGCGAAAGTGCCGCCATTACGCCCATCAATTGAAACTATGCATATTTGCACAGTTTCTTTTTCTACTTCTGAAACAAGTTGTTGCGCCTGTTTTGTGCGTAACCATTGTGCGGGGGCTTTATTGCCACCCAAGCCACTAGCCTTATGCAAAGCATTCAGGTTGAAGCGGCCTTCTGAGTCGGTAGTGATTTCTACGCCTGCAATGACAGGAAGATTTTTATTTGCTACATTATTCATATTGTCACTCTCTGTTATGGGTTGACATGTTGGTTTCTTCGAACGTTACTGACAAATTAGAAGCCTCGTTGGTTGCACCCTTCGAGGTTTCGCTTTTATGGAAGCTGTAATTCACCTTTCCTCTCCATTTCCATCACGATATCCACTATGTATTCCAATTGAACCTGCACAGAGCGGCGCTTTTCTTCGGCTTTATCTTCTAGCCATTGGCGCATCTCTGGACACATCCTGAAAGGGAATGGGGACGGTCTTGTATCTTTTTTCATTTTTATCTCCTATGTATATTTGTAACTGCACATCTTCATAAGATATGATTAGTTATAATCCATGAATCACAATGTGTCAATATGAATTTTTTGGACTTCACATATGAAAATTGATGATAATTTCAAAACTAGAATCGCCCTAGCAAGAAAAGCTATTGATATCACTCAAGGTGAGCTTGCTGATAAAGTTGGGGTAGTAAGACGGCAAATCGCTGCTTATGAAGCAGGAAATTCTAAGCCGAGAGAAAAAGTATTAATTAATTTAGCCGCTGTACTAGGTACTACTATCGAATGGCTTTCTCAAGGAGTGGGTAATGGACCAGAATTAAATAACGTTAGACAAACGGTCACTGTACCTATGGTGCCTGTTTACTCCTATGATCAAGCATTCGAACAAGGATTACTTCTTTTATCAAAGAAAGATAACGAATTTTACATGGACAGCGGTAAGTACGTTGAAGTTCCTTCAGGATTCAGTAATAGAGCTTTTGGCGTAGAGGTGCAAGGGGATTCCATGGAATCCCCCAGTGGTGTTAGTTTTTATCATGGGATGATTGTCATCTTTGACCCGGCTTACCCTGCGGAAGATGGCGAATTAGTTCTTGTAGCCGATATTGCTAATAAAACCTCTATATTTAAGCAGCTAATTAAAGATCAAGGATACTGGTACTTACGTCCACTGAATGATAATTATCCAAGCATAAAACTTACCAGTGACATGGAAATTATTGCTGTAGGAATTCATGCGATGTACACCATACCTAACCCTAGTGCACTAAGGAAAGTAAATTATTCTCCATCATTACATGGTAATTTATCCTCTATTGAGGAGAGAGTAGAAAGAATCGAATCCATGCTTGAGCAACTAATAAAAAAAAATTTTTAAAATAAAATTCTAAATACTTTTTTAGTTTTTATGGCAGCATCTAATGATCAACAAAAAAGCCCCGATGGGGCTTATTTTAATAGTTCTTATACATAGAAATCGCCGCATCATACTTAGTTCTTTCTTGGTCATCATTACCGGAATTATTTTTTATGTAAGACTCCCACTCACTATATGCTTTTATGAGGTATTCCTTTTCTGTTTTATCTTTCGTTAGTTTTTTTCTATTCTCAAAAATAGGCTGCACTAATTGCAACACCTTATTTTTTTGAGTTGATGTGCACTTAATTATAGAAGATATGGCTTCTTTTGAGTCTGCATTATTCATCAACCCTAATCGTACAGTTCGAAGTTTTATATTTTCAACTCGATTGAATGACGCTACCGAACTAGCAAGATAGTTTAACTGATTGGCAAAGTCCTCTTTTTTATTACCTTGATAATCTTTACTAATTTCTGGTGTCGAGCACTTCATTAAGGAAATTTTTTCCTCATGGCTTTTCCTATTCTGATCCTCAATCATCTGAGTACATCCACTTAGTGCCAGCATTGCAACCAACCCAAAAATTAACCTTTTCATCCTAATTCCCTCTTTAGTTAGATACATAAATCTTAATCAAAGTATGGCGCGAAATGAAGCAAAACGCGAAAATACAAGCCACAATGTGATCTACACATAAGTAGGTATTCTCATTTGGTTTATGGTTACATCTCAGCCCAAAGCAACCAGCCGGAGGGACGGCTGATTAACTCCGGGAAGATGATGTGAACATCAGGACTCAATCCCGTAATAAAGCACCCACCATCTTTGGGATTGCCTTTAAACACCTCCACAGGAATATTGATATTTTCCTGTTCAGGACTAACTATTGTTGAACCAATTTTGAAAAACATACATACCTCGCTTATTAATAATTTCTACCCCTAGCCGCTCTAATGATCTTATACAAATCACCACCATCACGGCTTTCTTGAACTATCACCGCCCTTATTTTTCTCGTCAGTGATTGTTCCGCTGCTTGTGCATCTATATTTGAAGCGATAGATTGTTGCTGTTGGCCCTCTACATGAATTCCACCAAGATTAACCTGAACTCCACCAGCAGGCACAGGTTGCATACCGTACATTACTGGAGTCGGAGTGCTGACTGTCATTGGTTGGGAGCCGCCAACGTGACCACCGCTAGCATAGCCTTTCTTAGCACCATCCATTAATCGATATAGGTTAGCCACGCCGAGACGCATTGTCGCTTCTTTGGTAAATACGAACTCACCGCCGTGAACAACACCTTTAGGTTCGTATTTACCGCCATCTCCAGTGTAGCCGCCGCCAGCGTATCCAAGGACGCTCGCCACCGCCCCTCTCCATCCTTCTGTTTGCCCTCCGAAAGCCGATTTCATCGCATTGAGTATCGCCATCTGTATGAGCATCTTGGTAATCATCTCAAGTATTGATTTGGTGAAATCGCCAAAATTAGCTTTTCCGGTTAAAAGAAAATCAGAAAGACTGTTACTCATACCCTCAAAAGCAAATCTTGAAATGTTAGCAACATTGGCGTAAGTATTGGTGGCTTGGTCTTGGAAATCGGCAAAACCTTTTTGGATACCTTTCTCCCAGTTACCTCTTAAACCTTCTTCTTCCTCGAAGTGCTTCTTTAACACATCTTTTTCTTCTGGCGTCTTAGATTTCTCTATGGCTATCTCTTGCTGATAGACTCGGTCAGATTTACCCGCGCTTTCAATCATAGCTCTGGTTCTGGCTTCAATTTCAGCGACTCGTTTGTGCTGCTGATCCAGTTCAGCGTTGATTTTTTTCTGAGCTTCAACTTCATCACCAATGACAGCCAGTTTTTCTTTTTGTGCCAGAATGCTCTCTTTGCTGGCTAACAGTGATTTTTCATCCAAGGTCAGCTTGCGAGTGCGAGCAGCTTCTTCGAGAATGTTAAACTGCGCTTGTTCTTTCCAAAGATCTTTGCGTTGCTGGCTAATGACATCATTAACGCTTTGGTGTTTCTTGAGCACTTCAAGCTGGGATTGCAAAGACAGCAAGTCACGAGCGGCTTTCTCATCCTCACGAGTACCAGCATCAACTTTAAACTTAGGCTCTTTTTTGGGTTTCTTTCCAGTACCAGGCCCTCGACGGTTACGAAATGTAAAATCGATACCAGCGCGAGCCTTCGCAATATCCGTTGCCGTCCACAACTTAATCTTACCTTCTTTCGCCAATTGGATATTTTCTTGTATCAATTTATTAAGCATTTTATGCTCATGCTTTCTTTTCTCTGCCCAGCTCGTTCCCTTATCAACCAAATTATTAAACTTAATTTGACTGGTAATGCTGCGCTCTTGAAGTTCTGCGGATTCCTTCTCTTTCCTTACTTTAGTATCCAGTTCACCCAGTTCTTTCTTCCACTGATTTAATATTTCATTTGATACACTAGGCGTTTTTCCATTATGGCGACGGTGGTCATTTTCTGCCGAGCGGATTTTTAACACCAATCTGGCTCTGTGCTCTATATCAGATGGCTTAGCGCCTAATCCAGCAATCGAATCCCACATAAAATTAGCAGCGCGTTTAATCTCATCAAACAGCTTAGGTAATGTACCCATACTATTTCGGATTTCGTTCGCACGCTCAGCCATTGCTCCGCTCAATGCATCCGTGGCATAAGTAACAGCTTCCGTTATTTTCCCTTGAAGTTCTAATTCCTTAATATGTTGGAGTACGCTCACGGAGAGGTAGCGATATTGCTTGTTCAGGGCAACAGAGCCACCATAGGGATCATCAGATAATCGGGCGAAATGTGAAACCAACTCATCAACGCTCTGCCCAGAATAACGAGAAAACTCGACAATAGATTGCCCAGTTTTACTAATATCTACGTTTAGCTTAAGTCCTGCATTCATCAGCTTAATGAGCGCTTCGGCGGCAACTTCTGCACCTGCACCCGTTTTACTGATATTCTCTGCATAACCGATCAATTGCCCCTGCGTAATCCCTGCAAACCGCCCAGAGGCAATAACAGCCCTATTAAAGTTTTCTTGTACCTCTAAGACCCGATCATATGCTTTGGCTACCCCTCCCACCCCTGTAATTACTGCACCAATCACTCCACCACGCAATAACCCGCCCATACCTATTACACTTGCAATATTTTTAAACCCATTGATAGCCGACTTGTTTTTCCCACTTAAGTTGCCAGTTTCCTTACTCGTTTCTTTTAATTTATTGATATAAATATCTGCCGCAGAACTCACACCCAATTGTGCCGCCCGATATCGTAACAATTCATTGCGGCTGAGGTTTTGTGTTGTTAGCTGATCTTTTAATCTGGTAAGAAATACCTGACCCGCTGCGGCCTGTTTAGCATCGACCTCTGCCATCTGTTTCTTTTTGCCAATAATGTCAGACAGGATATTGCGATAAGATTCGAGGTCTAATTTCTCAGATTGACGGGCTTTTCTGGCCTCTGCCTGAATCTTGGTTAACTGTTCTGTAGCGGTAGCATTACGTTTAATGGCATCAATTTGTTTAAAGAATGCTTCTGCGACTTTATCCTGTTCTGCTGCCAGGGTTTTTGAAGCTGCCGCTGCTCTTTGTTCCTTTGCGGCCAATTCCGCGACATTTTTATGTACCCGATCAAGTTCTTTAGCCATCTCAGCCGAAGCCGCCGCGCTCTTTTCTGACTGACTGGTTAACTTATTTGTGGAATTGCTGGCCTTATCAGCGGCATCCTTGAATGAGTTTAACTTTTGCTCACCTCTTTCAAGGTCAGAGGTGTTAACCTTTAGTGAAATCGTTGCTATGTCAGTCATTATGTTTCCTTCGGGTATAAAAAAACCTCCCGAAGGAGGTTATGCTACTTGTGGGTAAATTAACTTCCTTTTGATAAATTATCCCTTTATCTTCAACTTGAAGGGGCTGAATTCAAGAAGGGCCTGTTCAGAGTGGAACCCCTCATAACAGACTACATCATCAGCACAGAAGAGCAGCTCACCGGATATCGTTTCTGAATGGATATCCTTTGAGTAACTTTTTCATTGAGTTACCTCTCTCATTTCTTATGCATGATTTCGAGTGCCTTAACTTCCATCACCCGAATATTGTTAAATACGGTCGCCCTGTCTTTGATGTTGAGATAGCCCATGACCTGATTCAATGGGGAATAATCCAGGCCCGTAGCGCCGTTCATGCCAACGCGCCATTGCGTTCTCATTGCGCTAAACGTCAGATACGAATCCCATATATCAGGCCATACTTCAATATCACACTCATCTGGAAGGAAGCCAAAAGCCCGCTCGAAATCAGCGGCATCTTTGGTGCTCATTCCCCCGTACATAGCCTCGGCGACCGAGATCAGTTTTTTTCGCGATGACCCAAGAGTTCGTTGTAGTAGGTTGTGGTAATTGCCGTGGTTGAGGATGGGTAGTTATCCAGCAACAATTTTAGGTTAGCAGCGTTGTAAGGTTCCTCTATTGCCCAATCCGCCACGATTTGCTCAAAGAATTCCTGCGCCGGCATTTCCCGCATCTTATCCAGTTCACTGATTGGGTGGTGATTGAATGTAAATGTCACCACTTCCGGCTTTTCTTGCCCAGCAACAGGGATCAATACATTTGCTTTGAATTTAGGGTTAGGAACGAGCGTAAACTTAGCCATTTTAAAATATCCTCAAAAAGCCCCATCGAGGGGCGATTATTATTCTGCGTGGGTATAAATTTGCATATCAGACTTGAGAGAGAAACGTGCGGTGACGTTTTCCACTTCGTTCATTGCGGTATTGGGGACACGCTGGAACGATACGGAAGCAGTATAATAACGGTCTTCTGCTGCGCGTTTGTTGAAGAATCGAATTGCGGTAATCTGCTTACTATCATCCAGCTTCGTGAGCAACTTACGGATTGGCAGTTTGGCATCATGAGCGAAGGTGTAGACCTGAACAACGCCGTTTTTGTAGGTATCGATGGTTTCCGCTTGTTCATCTTCCAAGAACTGAACCTCTTGTGTCTGTTGCTCGCCACCTTCTGTGGATAGCGTCATCACCTGCGGCATCACCTCCCATGCCAACACTTTTTTCAATGAACCCGCGCCACCACCAACTGGGAATACGTTTTTATCCGCCGTATCCAAGCCTTCCAATGTAATATTCTTTTCCGTGACCGCCTTAACGCGATAAGCGCCGGAGGCTTTTTTCCAGCCAGAACTGACATGAACGATATCGTCCTTAGCAAGGCCCGTAGCCGATTCAACCGTCAGCACCACCTCTTCTGCGTTAGATGCAGATGTAATTTTGATTTCATCCCCGTACTTGTTTGCAATATAAACACGGGAACCGTTAGGGATGTTATAGGCCATCATCAACCTCTTTTATGTATAAAAAAAGCCGCTATTTGCGGCTGTGTTATCGAACTGCGTCACATCGATAAGATGTACGTATGGGAATGGTATAATTGGCGCCATCCTGAATGGCTGGAAAAATGTTAGGTTCATCGTTGAGATATAAATCCGTAGTCAATAATAAGCCATTCTGTAGGTATCCCGTTATCCGGTCAGCAAGATGGGTTAACACTGAATCGCCGGAACCGGACTTACCCACCACATTCACCTGAATCACGCCACGGAAGACAGGCATGTCCAATGACAATCCAATATTTTGTGTTGTTGCGGGTATGATGTGTAATTGCAGGTACGGATCGTTGATGTCATCAAATGACATATTCGGCCACGCCACTTTGAGATTTTCCTGTTTGGCTATTTTTGCCACCAGCGTCCGAATAGTGTTATTTATTGTTGACTGGTTCATGATTTTGTCTCCGTAACGGCATCACTAAAGAACTTCTGAAATTCCTGTGCTGTTACTGCAATCATGCCATTGGGTGCTTGCGTTGAATGCCCCATCTCCAGACGATAGGCATACGGTACAACGTTTGAGAAATAGACTGCTTTCACCCCAACCTTAAACTGCCCAATAACCAAATCACCCACAGCTTTAGTCAGATTACCGCTTTTATCAATGCGCCCTGTTTCTTCTGTGGGAATTTCATCAAAGGTCACCTGCCAGTTCCCTCTGAATCTGCCTCCGGTGTATCCAGGTGGGGCTTTAATTCCCATAGAGTCAGTGACGCGAGCGTGTTTTTTTAGCTGCCGCTTTTTTGGGGTTAAATTATTGGGATCTGACTGCTGCTGCTCATTCCAGTCATGCACGGCCTGATTATATTCTCTTGCCGTTTGATTGACCTTCCACAGCTCAGGGTTACCCACTGGCGACATGATAATCAATCGTGACAATATCTTAATAAACACTCCCCTTGATGCTGCTTCAATATTGCCTTTGGCTTTATTCACAAACGCATCAATGGATGCCATAAATGGATCTGCCATATCACGCCCTCAACTGAGATTGATAACAAAGCACAATATCAGCAGGCTTGATAGGATTAGGTTCAATCACCCTCAGCCAGACCTCATCCACCAGCACCAAATCCCCTTTATCTATCTGCGTATCAGGAGAAAACACCACTTTAATATCCGTGGAAAGTACCAGAGAACCGTCAATTTCATTAGGGTTGTACCTAACTTTCACTCCGATAGCATTGAACTGCTTTTCCGGTTCGCTGTGCTCTCTACCTTCATCATCAACCCAGTACTTTCCCTTTCGCTTCACCGTAAATTCAGCGCCGTACTTTTTCAGCAACCGCTCGGCCGTTTTTTGCATTCTGGGATAGAACTTCGCCATAGCTACCCCCTGAAAACCTTGAATGTAACGCCACTCCCGGACAGAAAATCCCGCAGCATGCTATTCAGCCAAGACATGTTAGGCCTGCCAGAGTTGGTTCCCTCTGCATAGCTCACCGACACAGCGCCACTAACCGCCTCAGATAACACCTCACCACCAACCGTAGGGGTTAAATCGTACTCCAGCGAATCAACAGCCAATCGGCATTGCACATTAATTAACGGCGTAGGGATCACATCATCCGGCACTGGTTCGCCATCGACATAAATTCCCTTGCGCGGGAATGCCAACGGTTGATTTTTGTTAGCCTTACTCCCTTTCCATTGTTTCGTATCAAGATAGTCCATCGCCTGAAACAACAGGGATGGCAAAACACTATCATCCGGCAGGGAGTAACCACGCTGAGTTGCAAACTGCTTTACATCCTCGATACTGGCGTAGCTATTGAACATTGGCGAGTTTTTATCTGCATCAATCATGCTCACCTCAAAAATAAAGGGGCATCTGCCCCTATTTGTTATTGACCGTCGCCCGTATTCTTCGTTTTACTGCCGGAAACAGGCTTGCCGCTCAATACCGCAGCAAACGGTACATTCTTGCGGTCAAACTTACGCTGCCAGTTAGCCGCCTGAGCGATGTCATCAATGGATGGCGTTTTGTTGGGATCTTCCTCTCCCAGCCAGCTAAATCCGGCAGGTTGCAGGATGAATGTCTTACGCTCCCACAACACCTCAGCACCACCACCATTACCGCCTGACGCCTTACGGTCCAATTCAACCGGAGTATGCGGATTGCCGCTACCGTAGCCAAACGCACCGCCGCCGAAGAAGACCGTCAGATAGCGCCCGTCCTGATACTTCAAACTGTCGTCCATGAAGATAGGTTTACCCAGATAGGTTTGCAGAATGACCCGCCCTTCTGAATCACGGATAGTTTCAATCAGGTTCTTGGTCGCCATCTGTTTCATGACGACAGAGTGAACTCCAATAGCACTGAACGTGTCAGCAGCATCACCCGCAGTAAATGCCGCGTCAATCAGGTTGTTAGCTGAAATTTCATCGCCGCCCTGAATCACCATGTCGCTATCATTGTTCGCAATGTTATTGCCAATGACCCCACGCGCAGTACCAATCAGATAGCGCTGCCATTGGCGAGTCCAGTATGTACCGAAACGGTTACGGATATGGCTCATTGGCTCACTGTTTGCCAATTCTGCTGCCAAGTCAGCCACGCCATACCCCTTGTTGAGGTACAAGACGCGAGCTTTCAGGCTGGACTGGCTGGCCTTTCCAACCTTGCCGATCTGGTCTGGGTCGTCAGACGTGGCGTTAGGCGCTTCGTTCGCATCCAAATCATTCCAGTAGTTAATGGTTGCCGTGCCTTGTCCATCAGAGGCGATAGCGTCCAACTGAGGCAGACGGGTAATAATCCCTGATTCGAAAACGGCGGTTTTTTCCGGGCTGTTCTGTGGCGCGATAGCCTGATAGTAATCACCACGGAAAATGTCGGATAGACGAGTTGTTGCCATTATTTATACTCCTAAGTTACTGTGTTTTTGCGAGGCGTTTAAATTCCTCAGGATCTTCTTCAAATAAACGGATACGTTCCGCTTCCGTATAGTCGCGCCAAGTTTTACCACCGCCTCTGGCAACATGGCGTTGACCTTCGCCTCCGGTTCCGGTCGCTTTACTGCCGATAACAACAGGTGCAAACAACTTGTTGCTACGGAATTCTTTCTCTAAATCGTCAATAGTCAGTGCAGAGGGTTTACTCTCGCTGTCAACAACCCGTGTTTTGCCATCTTCAACGATTAGACGTGATTTGATATGTGGAAGCAGCAGCGCTGCACTATCGCCTGCCAGTTTCGCCGCCAGAGACTGAGCTACGTTATCCACCAGCAATGTGCGCAAATTGACATCTTTTTCTTCGAGTTGCGTTAGTAACTCTTTTTCACGCGCAGTGAGTTTTTCAGACCAACTTCTTTCCAGTGCCTCAATGTCACCGGTTTTGCGGGCCTGCTCGTCTGCTGCCTTTTTTGCCGCTTCTTCCGCCTGACGGCGTTTTTCCTGCTCTGTTTTTTTCTCTGAAAGTAATTCATCCACTTTCTTTTGCAGACCGGAAACATCGGGTATCTCTGGCAACCCTTCGATTTGTAACTGATATTTGTCGCCCTGTTCTTTGTACATAGACTTTTGTTCATCAGTCAGTGCGTCAAATTCTTCTTTTGTTAATAAAAACTTAAACATCGTCAACCTCGGGTTTTGATGATGCAGTCACCGACTGCGGATAATAAAAAACCCGCTCAATGGCGGGCTTGTGTGATTTGTTGCTGGCATTAGTCATAACCAGCCTCTTTGAATGCTTGCTCGTCTATCTCTTTGAGCTTATCTAATGAAATAAACTCCCCTTTATCTGTGTAGAACTGTAAGGGGTGCATTCCGCCATCTTTCATTAGTCGATAGCGAGTTTCGCCGAAGACTTGCTTCTGCCTCCATGCTGGCTGCCTTTGTATCCATTCAATAAATTTAGTTTCTGCCGGAACCTGACCATCCATTGATGCCCGTGTTCCTTCGCTCATTTCATCGGCATCAATACCCAGTTCCCGCCATGATTTCACCACCAGCGTTTCTATTGAGCGACAATTAAAATGGATTTTACCGGGACCTTGCAGGTAAGGAACTTTATGGCCGATAGGTTTACCGCCTAGCGTGTATTTCAGCCCATCACGGACAATGCAATCGTTGGATGTTTTATTGTCGAGCGTTGATACCCACCGCTTGCAGTCAAGAATATCTCGATTGGCTTCGACAAATTGTTCTCTCGCCACCGCCTGTAGATGACTGACAGCAGTTTTAGCGATGGTTGTCGCATTAGCCCGGCTCATTTGCAACGAACCATCTTTATACCCTTGATTGGCGTGGCCTCTGATCTTCCTGCCTATTTCTACCGCACTCTCACCGTTCAGATAACCATGACGAACCGTGTTACTAATTCGAGTCATGCGGTCTTTTTCGAGGCCATCAGCCCACTCAGACAATAACTTCCCCTGAAATGGGCGAGCCATCACAGAGGAATACAACATCTCTTCTGTAATGCCCACTAGCGGGTATTTTCTCAGAACAGCATCAGGAAGCAGGGAATCAAACAATGACGGGTAGTAGCCCATCTCATAGCGGGCATGCTCCAACATTTCACGGGATAACACAGAAAAGGCACTCTCAACCGCATTTTTATTGATGGCTCTCACACTCAATAGCAATGACTCTAATCGCCGCACAGTGAAACTACCAGCGTCAATATTGGTATCATCCAGAGCGACAATTAAAGATGCTGTTAATTCCGCATCGAACTCATTCAGTGCCTTAACCATTTTGCGAGCAACACCAGTGCCATAGCGACCAGAAAACAGCGAATGAGCAATCAACTCATCCATTATCATTTCATTGATAAATTTCATTTATCACTCCAGCATTTCAGGCTCTTTGTTTCTTAACTGATCTTCAATGTCTTCTGGGTTTTCATCTTGTGGAACAATATTGATACTTTGCAGATACCGAATGAAATCAACCTTCCTCATCTCACCGGACTGGACGGCAGATAACAGCGTTGAGATAGCCGCTGAATCAAGTTGCGCGATTTCATAGGTTTTGTTCAGTTCAATCGCTGCATCACCTGCTCCTGCAAACTGAATGCAGAATTGTAACGCCCGGTTAAACGCCTGTTCTACATTGCCAGCGCACAATGACAAGATAGAGTTATCTGTTTGCGCCTCGTTTTGTGCCTGTGTTGCTGTTCGTGCAGAGGTGCCACGCTCAATCAACTTAGCGCCCAGCATTGCCATTTGCTTTTCACGACGTTCTGCCACGGTTATCTGTATGTTGCGCTCTTCCGGTTGGGCGAATTTCATATCCCCTCCTTTGGGAAGCAACACACCATGACGCGAACCAACTGTAAATCCATCCTTCATGTGGGCTTCTATCCATGCGTCATCAAGTCCGGTAAGTGCCACCATTGGCTGCCCGACCGTGTGAGCTGATTCAGCAATATCTGCCTCAGCCTGATAGTGCTTGATATTTATATAGGCGATATCGGCCAACGGCGGTGCATCTGGTGTATGGTCATTATTCATTGAGCCAACCCATGACCACGGTAATTCAGATAATGGGGCACCGCTGGCGTCTTTTAGCTCAATCCAATCGTCAGCGATTAAGTTATTGTCTCGGCACCAGTAACGGGAATAGGCCTTCCCATTTATGAGGCGTAATTCAATCCAGCGATCAACTAGTTGCAATTCAAAATTATCA
>NZ_JBEBMB010000055.1:0-3201 GCF_040081915.1 Xenorhabdus sp. SGI240 | reverse complement strand
GCTGTGCTAATTATGTGAATGAAAACTCTAACTTTAGAAGGCCATAAATTAACACAATAATGTGACAATATACTTATATTAGTTATCGAAACAACTATGAACAGGTTAAACAGGAGGAAAAAAATCAAGCTCACATAAATTCAAACTATTCTTAAGGGATAGCGTTCTATCCCTTAAGTTTTAAACATCTATTTGACTACTTTCCTCTGGACAACAGCTTCTGCATCACCATCTGCCCGAACATGCCGGCGGATTGTCTGACCTGTCCCACGCCCTGGCTCATCATGCCTGCCATATCACCCATCCGTACACCGGCCCAGGCCAGTGCCCCCAGCCAGACCATCGGCAGGACAATAAACAACGTGCCCATCACCAGCCCCATAATCAAATCGTCCGAGGTGTTCTGAATGCCTGCCAGATTAAACAGGCTATGAGTGTCTGAGCCGTACAGCGCGTCCAGTAAATAGCTGTCCAGCCAGCGGGCGGTTTCCCACCAGAAGGTCAGGAAATTCAAAGAAAATAGAGCAAACGTCAGTGTGAGTACCGTCTTAAATTCATAGGCGGCAAACAGCAGGATCAACGGGATGAGGATATACAACGCCATCAGGATCACCGCCTGCATCATCGGCAGTGCCTGACGCACCGCATCAAACACCGGCATACCGAGTAATCCGCCCAATAAAGTCCCCGCAGAAGCACCGACCCGGTTGCCCGCATCCAACAAGGTAGGATCAGCATTGCCGCCATAGCCTGCGTAAACATACCCTTCCTGAGAAACCGTCAGGTTTACCGGGCTGACCAGACGGCGGAGCACCGCTTCCTGATATTCCTGTGTATTTTTGCCCAGCATTTTCAGGGTGGCTGACAGACGCAGCCATAATCCCGGATCGGCCTGCGCCAGTACCCGGTCTTTCAGACCGGTTTTGGCGGCTGACCACCAGGCTTTGCAAGTGGGATAACCGCCCTGCCCGGTATACGGCCGCCCACTGTCCCGGCTCTCACTCCACGGGAAATAGGTACGGGGCGTTCGGGATTGCAGCGTATTATAATCACCGGCTAAAAACGTGCGGCTGCCCAGCCAGTCGATATCATTCAGCCTGGTGTCGTCGGTGGTTTGCCCCTGATCCCGCAGTTTCCACTGATACAATGCCAGCGCATAACAATCGTGGGTGAAATCCTGCAACTCCGCTGCCAGTGCCGGATTACTGATGCGGGTGTGCTGCACTTCAAAGCGCAGTTGCCGCAGATCCGGGCGGCAGGGGATGGAGGCAACGGCTGCCTGGGTGAATCCTTTTGACAACCGGTGTACCACCGCCCACCAGAGCGGCACGGCAGCCGTCTGGTTATTCAGGCTGGAGATCACCGGTGCATAACCACTTTTGTCCGGTGCTTTGGGCGTCCAGGTGCCACAGCTTTTGGCGCGGGACGGGTCATACTGGAGGGTGGTCAGGCTGACATTCACCAGTGGAACACAGCACACCACCATCACGAAAAAGGCGCAGTACAGGGTATTTTCAATCCGGGCAAGTGATTGTAACCCGCCATTGCCGTCGTCTTCACTACATTCTCTCACCTTCAGCCAGACGGCGATCACCTTTATCACTAAAGGCGCCGTAAACAGCCCGGTCGCAATCAGAATTTGCCATAACCCGTTGTTAACCACCCAGCCGAGCAGGGTCAGAAAGTATTCCAGATAGCTGTTGGTGGTCATCGGGTTTCTCCGCTATTCCCTGACAGGGCGTATTCACACAGTAAAATGAACATCAGACTGACGACCAGCATTCGAATTAAAGTTGCACGATGTGTCTTCTGATGTTGTGTCCGCCGCCAGATTTTCCGGCTGCCCCAGCCCAGTACGGCATACAGACATAACCGCCAGATTAACCAGAATTCCCCGGTGTCGGTTATCCAGCGGTGAAGCTGAGTCAGGTTTTCTGCCTGTTGCAGCCCAAGCCAGCCTGTCGCTAACGTGATAACCATCACCAAAGCGATAATCAGTGATAACGCGACACCTTTTCTTAATACTGAAATCTTCTCTGCCATCGCTGACCTTACCTGCGCTCACGGTTTGGGGCTTCCAGCTGATAAAACCGCGCATCGGTGCTGTCCGGTACCTGTTTTTGCGGATGCGTTTTAATGCGCTGGGTGTCCCGCTCGATAATGGTCAGGATAGCGTTGCGCGACAGTTCCCGTTTCAGCCACATTTCATTTTTCAGCGCATTGATTTCCCTGTCCAGCGCCTCAATCCGCCGTTCCCCTTCGGCCAGGGCTTCCGGCTGGGCGGCGGCATTGGGTTCTGACATGCCGGTGATTAACATCCGCCGCATCAGCAAGGCCGTTTCAGTGGTTTCCGCCATCGCCAGTTCGCCCGCCAGACGGACTGTTAATGCGGCACTGTCCGGGTCTCGCTGTAACGCCTGAATGACACCTTTGGTTACCGCCAGACTGCCGGTTTTCAGCTTAGCGAGATTGGCAGCTGTCGGTTTTTCGGTGTCATTGACCAGTTTCACCAGCTGTTCAATATTGGCTTTGGTCTGTTCTTCCAGCATCGGTGCAAAGCCCGTACCGGCCACCGTTGCACCCGGCTGTTGGTGTTCCCCGCCACTGGTGCATTCCGCCGCATTGCCACAGGTACGGATGGCGCGGTCGCCCAGCACGTTTACCACCGCTTCCGCCGCTTCAGTGGCATTTTTGAATTTGGTGCAAGCACCCCCCTGACAATCTTGCAGGCGAACAGAAGACTGGCTCAGCACGGGCTGATTATTCATCATATTAAAACCCGCGCTGGCTAAATCACGGGTGGGCCGGATAGCATTCTGTCCCCTGCCGCCCTGCTTTTTGCCACCAATCCACTGATGTCCTCCCATGCCGGTGGTTTTGGCGCCGGCATTATTGACTCTTACGGCATCCGCATCCCCGCTGTTAACCAGCGTTTTATACTCCTGCAGAGCAGCAGATTGTGTCCATTTACTGTTTTCAGCAAAATTCATCATCCGCTTCGCCATGTTCTGACAATTAAACTGGGCCTTGTCGAACGCCACATTGGCCTGCAAGACCCCATTGGTCAGCATGTCATAGAGTCCCGGATTGGCACGCTGAATGATCATGGCAGGAAGACTGGCCACCGCGCCGGTGGCCCCCTGGATCACCTCACTCATCAGGTTCTTAAATCCGGCGGTAATACCGTTCAGCTGGTTGCCG
>NZ_JBEBMB010000054.1:0-28829 GCF_040081915.1 Xenorhabdus sp. SGI240 | reverse complement strand
TTCTCTCACTGTCCTTCGCGGTCTGTTTCAGCTCGGCGTCGGTCTGTGGGGGCGCATTATAGGGTGTTTTTCAGCGCTGACAATAGTTTTTTTAAAATTTTTTGCTGTTCGTGGTTTTTTTCCTCAAAACGAGGTAATAACCAGCAGAAAGACTGTTTTTAAGGCGTTTTATCACACGATATTTGCAAAAATTTCTCAGAAAAATGATCTACCTGTTCCCAATCGGTGTATTCGATTTCTTTTGTAGTATCTGTTTCTCCTCCGGTCATTCGCATAATGAACTGAATCATCATGCGATCCAACCAACAATAACGTGGATAGAGTAGCGCTCCCGCAAAAACTCCGCATAAATCAGGTTGCCACGGACTTTTTATTAAAAACTTACGTACATAAGCGTTCGTTTCTGGCGTTCTTTTTTCTGGCTTTCTCGCCGTTAAGTTGACGCCAAAGAAAGCTGTTGGCATTTGGTTCAATTGTTTTTGATGGCGAATGACAAAATCATGCAATACAAAATTGAAACGACCATAACGTATCGACGCCCCTACCATGACTTTTTGGTAAGGCATCAAATTGATTTGTTTCACTGTAGAAAGATCTCTTAACTCACACTTAATACCAGCACGACGGAGGTTCTCTGCGATACGGGTAATAATTTTTTTGGTCTGCCCATCTTGGGTAGAATAGAGCAACAAATAATTCATAGATACGCCCTTATTAAACAGAGAATCACATATAAACACTATTCACGCCAAAAAGTAGGGGTAAATAGGACCAATAATGTGAATACTTCCAAACGCCCAAATAACATAGTGACAACCAATATCCATTTAGCCGCCGGATTCATCGTTGTAAAGTTATCAGCGACGGCTCCCAATCCTGGCCCCAAGTTATTCAATGTTGCGGCGATGGCAGAAAAAGCAGAAAATTCGTCAACACCCGTTGCGATCAGTAACAACATACTAACGACGAAAACCAGTGCGTAAGCAGAGAAAAAACCCCATACTGCTTCAATAATCCGTTCCGGTAATGCTCGGCGCCCCAATTTAATGGTATACACTGCATTCGGGTGCACTAAACGCTTTAATTCACGCGATCCTTGCAAGAACAACAACAAAATACGGATAACTTTGAGACCGCCTCCTGTTGACCCCGCACATCCCCCTATAAATGCAGAACATAACAGCAGAAAAGGCAGAAACAGAGGCCAATTGGCAAAAGAGTCCGTTGTAAATCCAGCCGTTGTTGCCATAGAGACAACTTGAAAAAACGCGTGATTCAATGCTTCCCATTCTGATTCATAAACAGAATGTTGCCATAATATCAGCATACAGATGGCCAACAGTGCCAACTGAATAGTAATGAACATCCGAAATTCTGGATCACGCCAGTACACTTTCAAGCTTCGTCCAGAAAGAACCGCAAAATGCAAACCAAAATTACAGCCCGAAATCAATAAGAAAATGGCAATAATCGTATTGATGGCCGGGCTATTAAAAAAGCCGATACTGGCATCATGGGTAGAAAACCCCCCAATAGCGATGGTAGAAAAGCTATGAGAAATCGCATCGAATACTGACATTCCCGCTGCCCACAATGCCAGCGCACAGGCAATGGTCAACAAGACATAAATCAGCCAAAGCGTTTTTGCCGTTTCTGCAATACGCGGACGCATTTTATTGTCTTTCAACGGTCCTGGCATTTCTGCACGATAAAGCTGCATTCCCCCCACACCAAGCAGAGGTAAGATCGCCACCGCCAGAACGATAATTCCCATGCCACCTAACCATTGCAACATTTGTCGATAGAACAAAATAGCCTTGGGAAGGGAATCAAGGCTAACAAGCGTCGTCGCCCCTGTTGTCGTCAAGCCAGAAAATGATTCAAAAAAGGCATCTGTGACTGAAAGATTGGGTTTTTCTGAGAAAATGAATGGCAATGCCCCCACACTTCCCAACACGGTCCAAAATAGGACAACAATCAAAAAGCCCTCTTTTGGTTTGAGTTCAGATTTTTGTTCGCGATTAGGTATCCACAATATTAAACCAATGACGAGAGCAAAGATGAATGTCTGGCTGAATGCCCTGCCTGCGCCATCGCGATAGATCAATGCGACCAGCCCCGGAATAATCATTGTGACAGAGAAAAGAATGACAAGTAGTCCAACAATGCGGGTTATGGCGCGAAAATGCATTCGGCTGGTTCCTTAGAAATCCGGTATGAAGAATAATTATGATTTTGGCGTTAAAAACAGAGCACCACGGCTCAAGTCCCGTAATTTATCACCTATCTCACCAACAAGGGTAGCTGGCAGCGAGACTTGCAACGTGACATTTTCAGCATAATCACTGGCGATCACTTGCCCAGAAAATTGGTGTAGCAACTGTTCTACCATTGAAATATGCGAGTACTCACACTGTAACTGGTATAACTTCTGCGGTACTTTGTATTCGGTTTGCAACAGCTTCAGAGCTTGCTGTACCCCATTGCCATAGGCTTTTACCAAACCACCCGTACCCAATTTTATGCCACCAAAATAGCGAACAGATACAGCAGTAATTTCCCCCAAGCTACTTCCTATCAACTGAGCAATCATCGGCTTACCAGCGGTTCCGGTAGGCTCACCATCATCAGAAAACCCTAACTGTTGGGAATCATCCGGCGCTCCTGCCACAAAAGCCCAACAATGGTGCCGAGCATCAGGATATTGTTCTTTGATGCTTTGGATAAATAACTTCGCCTCATCCACCCCGCTGGTATGCTCCAGCAGGGTAATGAAACGACTCTTTTTTATTTCTTCAGTAAAACTGACTGAAGCCGCAGGAATTAAATAAGGCTTCATTACGATAATTGTAATTCTCTGGTCATATTTTCAATTTTTCCATCGTGAATAACGATGTTATCTTCAATACGAATACCACCATAATTTTTCAACATATTGATTTTCTTCCAATCAAAATGTTGACGATATTCACTTTCACGCCACTGCGCTAATAAAGTTTCAATGAAATAGATCCCAGGTTCAATGGTCAAAACCATTCTTGGCTCCAGAATACGGGTACAGCGCAAATAAGGATGCATCTCCGGGGCGGCCAGATGGGTTCCTCTATCATCCTGCATAAATCCCGCAGCGTCATGCACCTGCAAACCTAAAGGATGGCCGAGTCCGTGTGGGAAAAATGGTGTCGTCAATCCTGTTTCAACCATATCTTCTTCACTGATCCCATGAACAATATCATGTTTTTTCAGTATCCTGGCTATACGTTGGTGCATATTAACATGGTAGTCGGTATATCGAACTCCCGTTTTAATTGTGCCGATGAGCGCCTGTTGTTCTTCATTCAGATCCTTTATCAGTGAGGCAAAATCATTATGAGGTTTTGCTGCATAGGTTCTGGTGATATCCGCAGCATAACCATGATATTCCGCTCCAGCATCAATCAAAAAACTGCGTATTTCCGAAGGAACCCTCTGCTGTAATTTGTTGTAGTGCAAAACAGCCGTATTTTCATTCAAGGCAACAATATTATCATAAGGGACATCGGTATCACGGTGCCCGGTTGCCATCAAATAGAACATATTGATTTCGAATTCGCTCACACCAGACAAAAATGCATCATAAGCGGCCAGATGACCATTAACGGCGGTTTTCTGGGCCTCACGCATACAAGCCAATTCATAATCTGTTTTATATGAACGATGATAATTCAAATAATCCAAAACAGCTTTTGGGTTGATATTGTGATCAAGAATACCCAAAGATTTAGCACGCTCCGTTTGTTCACCAATATAAGCGGTGTTCTGGTTTGATAATCCATTCAGTTTAATGCTGATATCTTCAGCTTTTGCCAAATGGATCATTTCTATTTCGTCAGTCCAGTATCCACTGGGTAGTGGCTCTACGCTGTGCCAGTAATCTACTGGTGAATAAAACCAGAGCTTAGGTTTATTGACACCATCAATCCACAACCAGCAATTAGGCACTTTGGTCACAGGTATCCAAGCCTTAAAGTGTGCATTTACCTTAAACGGATAATGACTGTCATCCAGAAAAACCCGTAATGATTCACCTGAATGAATAAGCAAGGCGTCAAACTGAGTTCGCTCTAAGATTTCTCGGGCACGTTTTTGTAAGGTTTTAATATGTTCTTGGTACAGAGATGCCAACTTTTCCATCTTCTTAATTAGCCTTTTGATTTTTTGGCAGGAGCTTAAATATTACCACAATTCATTATTGTGGGAGCTATCACGTGAAAAACGCCCTCTCTGAAAATAAACTAATATATTTATATTTTTCAATGTATTAACAAAATACATTGCTCCCTGCCATAAATCTTACCTGTGATCTGCCCTACAAAAAATTAATCATTGGTTTGCATTAAATTAACACAGTAATCACAATCAACTGCATCTGGTCATACCAGATGGTATGCACTCATTGAGGAGAATGACATGCTCTACCTAAGTGAAACTATTCAAGTAAAATGGCTGAAAGATGGCATTGCTGAACTCATCTTCAATGCGCCGGCTGCAATTAATAAATTAGACACAAAAACGGTTACTTCGCTGGATAAAGCCGTTGCTACCCTTGAGCAAGAAACTAAACTAAAAGGGTTACTGCTACGCTCTGAAAAACAAGCTTTTATTGTTGGTGCTGATATCACAGAATTTTTATCGCTATTCAGTGCACCAGCAGAAAAACTGCACGAATTACTGGATCTCGCCAACAATATCTTTAACCGTATAGAAGATCTCGCCGTTCCAACTATTTCTGCTATCAATGGCTATGCCCTTGGCGGTGGGTGTGAATTGGTGCTTTCAACAGATTTTCGTATCGCATCCCCCGATCTTCGCATCGGATTACCAGAAACTAAATTAGGTATTATGCCGGGATTTGGTGGCTCTGTTCGCCTGCCACGCCTGATTGGCACAGACAACGCTCTCGAAATCATTTCCGCAGGAAAAGATATTGGTGCTGAAGAAGCACTGAAAAATGGCCTGGTTGATGCCGTAGTTCCCGCCGAAAAACTGGTTGACTCTGCCGTTTCAATTCTGGAACAAGCTATTCAAGGAGACTTGGACTGGCAAGCCGCCCGTCAGCCTAAACTGATGCCTCTGACTCTCAATGAGATCGAACGTACCATGAGTTTCACCGTCGCAAAAGGTATGGTCATGAAGGTTGCCGGCCCTCATTATCCAGCACCAATCACTGCGGTAAAAACCATTGAAAAAGCCGCTACACTGGGTCGTGATGAAGCCTTAAAACTGGAATCAGCCAGTTTTGTTTCATTAGCACACACCTCTGTCTCTCGTGCTTTAATCGGCATCTTTCTGAATGAGCAATATGTTAAAGGCCTGGCGAAGAAACACCTGCAAACCGTTACAACCCCTGAGCATGCGACTGTACTGGGGGCCGGGATCATGGGTGGAGGTATTGCCTATCAATCAGCGCGCAAAGGTATTCCTGTCTTGATGAAAGATATTAATCAAAAAGCGCTGGATTTAGGTATCAATGAAGCTGCCAAATTGCTGAATAAACAATTTGAGCGTGGGCGTTTAGATGCCATGAAGATGGCTAAAATTCTGGCATCCATTCATCCAACCCTGAATTATGCGGGTATTGAACAATCCCGAATTGTTGTTGAAGCTGTCGTTGAAAATCCGAAGATTAAAGCGGCGGTTTTAGCAGAAACAGAATCACATATCAGCGATGATTGCATTCTGGCTTCCAATACCTCCACTATCCCAATCACTGAATTAGCAAAATCGCTAAAACGCCCGGAAAACTTCTGTGGGATGCATTTCTTCAACCCAGTACATCGTATGCCGTTGGTTGAAATTATTCGTGGAGAAAAAACCGCAGATAAGACGATTGCAAATGTTGTTGCGTATGCCAGTAAAATGGGTAAAACACCGATCGTTGTTAACGATTGCCCCGGCTTCTTTGTAAACCGCGTATTGTTCCCTTATCTGGCTGGTTTTGGCATGTTGTTGCGTGATGGTGGTGATTTCCGCCAAATCGACAAAATCATGGAAAAAGAATTTGGCTGGCCAATGGGTCCTGCTTATCTCATTGATGTTGTCGGTATTGACACCGCCCACCATGCACAATCTGTCATGGCTCAGGGTTTCCCAAACCGCATGAGCCGCGATTATCGAGATGCTATTGACGTACTATTTGAAAATCAGCGTTATGGTCAGAAAAATGGCGTTGGTTTCTATAAATATACCCAAGATAAAAAAGGCAAGCCGAAAAAAGAGCGGGATGATACTACCGATCAATTATTGGCAAGCATCAGCAAACCGAAACATACTTTCTCTGGCGAAGAGATCATTGCCCGAACCATGATCCCAATGATTAACGAAGTTGTTCGCTGCTTCGAAGAAGGTGTTATTGCCAGCCCCGCAGAAGCGGATATGGCACTGGTCTATGGCTTAGGCTTCCCTCCATTCCATGGTGGTGTTTTCCGTTATCTGGATACCCTGGGAACTGCCGCCTATGTGAAGATGGCAGAAAGTTATACTCACCTGGGCGCCCTCTATCACATACCCGCTGGTCTGAAAGCAAAAGCCGAAGGTAATGAAAGTTACTACCCTGCCCCAGCAGAACTTGTTGTTAATTCAGGTGAAAAAGCGTGAGGTCTGAAAACATGGAAAACGTAGTTATTATTGATGGTATCCGTACCCCGATGGGGCGCTCAAGAGGTGGTGTATTCCGTCAGGTCCGTGCCGAAGATCTCTCTGCACATCTGATGAAGTCAATACTCAAGCGCAATCCTACTGTTAAACCTGAAGATATTGATGATATCTCTTGGGGATGCGTGCAACAAACACTGGAACAAGGGTTCAATATTGCCCGCAACTCAGCTTTACTCGCGGGTATTCCCCATTCAGTTCCTGCGGTCACGGTTAACCGTCTCTGTGGTTCTTCGATGCAATCGCTGCACGATGGTGCCCGCATGATCATGACCGGTGATGCCAGTATTGTTATGGTCGGCGGTGTTGAACATATGGGACATGTTCCCATGACACACGGTGTCGACTTTCATCCCAAATTAAGCCGTAACGTTGCCAAGGCAGCAGGTGTGATGGGATTAACGGCAGAAATGCTGGCCAAAATGTACAATATTAGTCGTGAAATGCAGGATGAGTTTGCCCTTCGTTCTCATCAACGTGCAACACAAGCGACCGTATCCAAGGCTTTCTCTAGCGAAATAGTCCCCATATATGGACATGATGCTGAAGGAAATCTGAAACTCGTCGATTTTGATGAAGTGATCCGCACAGATGCTAATCCAAAAGATTTGGCTGCACTGCGTCCCGTTTTTGATCCTGTCACTGGAAGTGTGACTGCGGGTAACTCCTCAGCGCTTTCCGATGGCGCCTCTGCCATGCTGATCATGAGCGAAAGCAAAGCTAAAGCGTTAGGATTAAAACCTCGCGCCCGTATTCGCTCAATGGCAGTTGTGGGTTGTGATCCTTCTATCATGGGTTATGGCCCTGTGCCGGCCACACAAATGGCCCTGAAAAAAGCCGGATTAAGCCTTACGGATATTGGCGTTATGGAATTGAACGAAGCATTCGCCGCACAATCCCTGGCTTGTATAAAGGGATTGAATCTGCTGGAGAGTATGGATGACAGAATCAACCTGAACGGCGGCGCTATTGCTCTCGGTCACCCATTGGGGTGCTCTGGTACTCGCATTACAACCACTCTGCTTAACTTGATGGAACGTAAAGATGTTCAGTTCGGGCTATCAACCATGTGCATCGGGTTAGGCCAGGGTATAGCCACGATTATTGAAAGAGTATAGTCATGAAAACTTGGCTATAAAGCATAGTTGACGATTGACATTTATGGCTTTTAAAAATTAACGTTTTTCCCTTGTCTGTCTTATCTATTGCATCATTCTAGTCAGTTGTTGCCATAGTTTCCCGCCTGTCAGGGGCGGGTTTTTTATTTTTTGTCGTCTCATTTTTTATCGGCAAACGGCTCAAATAAACTCAAATGCATCCCCATACATGCGTTCGATAGATGCCTCTCGCTCACTACAGAACCGTTCACGGGCAATTTTAGCCATCTCAAAGCGGCCAGCAATGTAAATATCATGGTTTGCCAAACTGCCGAAATCTTCCAAAACCGCACTCAGAACTGTTCCCGTTCTTCCGCGCCAGTGTTCATCAACTTGTTCAACCACCGGTACAACGGTCAAATTAGGATAATGCTCACTTAATGATTGCAACGCCCCCAAATCATAAAGGTGTTGCAGTTCTCGCCCTCCCCAATAGATGGAAATTTCACGATTAGGATTTTTTTCCAATGCAGCCAATAAGATAGAGCGCGTATATGAGAATCCCGTTCCACCGGCAATCAATAACATCGGGTTTTTGCTGTCTTCACGAAACCAGGCATGACCATGTGGAATGTCAATATCAATGACTTTCTGATCCAGAATTCTATCCATTACCGCCATCGCATAGAGATTTAGCTCAGAAGCCCCAATATGCAACTCAATTATCTGTTTTTCTGAGGGTGGTGATGCCATGGAGAAAGGACGTTTATCCCTTTCATCCATAATCACCATTAAATACTGTCCTGCACGGAAAAAAAAAGGCGAATCAGGTAATAAACGAACCCGATAAACTGTATCTGTAATGGAGTCAACCGATGTTACTTTACAACTTAATATTGTCATGCGTTCCCTCTTATCGCTTCAAAATATCTAATTGATCCCAAATTTCATCGACACGGGCCCGAATCTCATCGCTCATCACTATCGGGCGTCCCCATTCCCTTTGTGTCTCTCCTGGCCATTTATTCGTTGCATCTAACCCCATTTTTGAGCCTAACCCAGAAACAGGCGATGCAAAATCGAGATAGTCAATGGGGGTATTTTCCATTAAGACCGTATCTCTCTGCGGGTCCATTCGCGTTGTTATCGCCCAGATGACATCATTCCAATCTCGCGCATTGATATCATCATCACAAACGATAACAAATTTTGTGTACATAAATTGTCTCAGATATGACCAAACGCCCATCATTACTCGCTTGGCATGGCCTGCATACTGTTTTTTCATTGTAACGATCGCGAGTCGATAAGAGCAGCCTTCTGGTGGCAAGTAAAAATCCACAATTTCAGGAAATTGTTTTTGCAATATTGGCACCAATACTTCATTCAACGCAACCCCCAGCACCGCAGGTTCATCCGGCGGACGCCCAGTGTAAGTAGAATGATAGATAGCATCACTGCGTTGGGTAATATGGGTTACGGTAAATACCGGGAACATATCGACTTCATTGTAATAGCCGGTATGATCACCATATGGCCCTTCCGGTGCCATTTCACCAGGTTCAATGTAGCCTTCAAGGATAATCTCAGCGCTGGCAGGTACTTCCAGATCATTGGATATACATTTAACAACTTCCGTTTTATGCCCACGCAATAATCCAGCAAACGCATATTCAGACAAGGTATCAGGAATTGGAGTAACCGCCCCCAATATCGTGGCAGGATCGGCTCCCAATGCAACGGATACAGGGAAACGTTCCCCCGGGTGAGCCTGACACCACTCCTGAAAATCAAGCGCACCACCACGATGTGATAACCAGCGCATAACCAGTTTGTTTTTTCCCAATACCTGTTGGCGGTAGATACCCAAGTTCTGGCGCTCTTTATTAGGTCCTTTAGTCACCGTCAATCCCCAGGTAATTAAAGGGGCTGCATCATCTGGCCAACAATGCATGACTGGAATACGGGTAAGATCAACTTCATCTTCGGCCCAAATCTGTTCCTGACAAGGCGCAAAGCTAAGGCGTTTGGTTGGCATATTCAAAACCTGTTTGAATTTCGGCAATTTATCGACCAAATCACGAAAGCCTTTTGGTGGCTCAGGCTCTTTCAGAAAAGCCAATAGTTTCCCAACATCATGCAGTGCCTTAACATCATCCTGCCCCATTCCCATGGCAACACGCTGAGGTGTCCCAAACAAGTTGCATAATACAGGCATCGAATATCCCTTAGGATTTTCAAATAATAAGGCAGGACCACCGGCACGAAGAGTACGATCTGCGATTTCAGTCATTTCCAGGTATGGATCAACTTCTATACGAATTCGCTTTAATTCACCTGATTGTTCCAACAAGGAAAGAAAGTCTCTTAGATCGCGATATTTCATAGTGTTCATTTGTGCCGATTTTCAAGGAGGGAAAGCCATTATAATCCCTCCCATGGGGGTTACAAGGAAAACTCATAACCTGCTAAAACACAATAACACAATGGATTTAGTGCAATAATCAAGACATAGACTTTTACTGAAAATAAGCACGATAGAATATAAAAATACGGCTTACACTTAAATAACTTCTATCTTTACTGGTGACCCTTTAGTACTGGTTTTGTTATGCTAGGCACTCTACGCAATGGAGTCGAAATATGATGGGAAATTGGTATCTTCTTTACTGTAAACGTGGGCAAGTCTCCCGGGCAATAGAGAATTTAGAGCGACAGGACGTAATTTGCTTAACACCTACAGCCAAAATTGAAAAAATTATTCGGGGTAAACGAACCACAGTTACTGAGCCACTGTTTCCCAATTACCTGTTTGTCCACTTTAATCCCGAAGTTATTCATACCACGACCGTTAATTCCACACGTGGTGTCAATCATTTCGTTCGATTCAGTACTTATCCTGCCATTGTTCCACAAACATTGATTGATGAATTAATGTCTGTTACTGAGCAAGAATATATTGCACCTGAAACCCCGATTACTGGTGATACTGTCTTAATCACTGAGGGAATCTTCGAAGGCATTCAAGCAATTTATAATGAACCGGATGGGGAAACCCGCTCCATTCTCTTGCTAAATATTCTCAACAAAGAAGTTTCTAAGGTTTTAGATAATAAATATTTCATCAAAATTTAATCAGAAGACGGGCAAAATTGCCCGTCTCAAGCGATTACAAATCAGTATTTTTGTTCATGCAGCCACTGCGCTACACGCTTGGCAAAATAGGTCAGAACACCATCTGCTCCCGCTCGTTTGAAGCACAATAGTGATTCCATAATCGCGGGCTGCTCTTTCAACCAACCATTTTGAATCGCTGCCATATGCATGGCATATTCCCCAGAAACCTGATAAGCAAATGTCGGCACACCGAAAGTCTCTTTTACCCGGCGAATCACATCCAAATATGGCATACCCGGTTTAACCATGACGCTATCTGCACCTTCCTGTAAATCCTGTGCAATTTCCTGCAACGCTTCATCACTATTTGCAGGGTCCATTTGATAGGTCATCTTATTGCCACCTTTCAGGTTACCGCTGGAGCCAATAGCATCCCTAAATGGTCCATAGTAACAAGAGGCATATTTGGCAGAATAAGCCATAATTTGGGTATTAACATAACCATCCATCTCAAGCTGCTCGCGAATAGCCCTAACGCGGCCATCCATCATATCGCTTGGCGCGATAATTTCGCCCCCAGCTTCAGCATGGGACAATGCCTGCTTAACCAGAATATCTTTGGTAATGTCATTGATAACATAACCATCCTGATCAATAACACCATCTTGCCCGTGGATAGTAAATGGATCGAGCGCTACATCCGTCAGAAGACCCAATTCAGGAACAGCATCTTTCAGGGCACGAACAGAGCGCTGAATCAAGCCGTCGGGGTTATAGGCTTCTTTCGCATCCAATGATTTCTTGTCCGCTTCAATGACCGGAAACAGAGACAAAACAGGAATACCCAGTCGGGCAATCTCTTCTGCTTCTTTCAGCAAAAGATCGATTGTCAGACGATACACTCCTGGCATTGAAGACACTTCCTGACGCTGATTCGTTCCTTCCATAACAAATACAGGATAAATCAGATCATTCACAGTAAGTTGATTTTCAGCAACTAAGCGGCGGGAAAAGTCATGACGGCGTACACGACGCATACGACGACCGGGAAACGCCCCCGGAAATACATAGCTCATATTGTTCTCCTAATGTAAAACCCAGCGCCAAAGCGCTGGGTTAATAGTCATCGTTTCATGATAATGATGTTAACACCATCAATCAGTTCGCAATAATCATGAATGCCTGGCATCAGATTATTGTTTAAAATTGTCACCAATATCACTGTCTGATTTATCTTCTGGATTGATAAAATTACGCCGTCCCCATTTACCAACATAGACCTGCGAAAGCAAAATCCCCAGCTCAAATAGCAAATACATGGGAACAGCCAGCAAAGTCTGTGAGAAAACATCGGGTGGTGTTAACAACATCCCAACCACAAACGCCCCAACTAAAATATAAGGACGCTTTCTCTTTAGTGATTCTGGCGTCACTATCCCACTCCAACACAGCAAAATAATGGCAATGGGTATTTCGAATGAAACGCCAAAAGCCATAAATAGCGCCATGACAAAGCTTAAATAATTGCTGATATCCGTCGAGATTACGACCCCAACGGGTACGGTATTGATAAAGAAACCAAACGCAATGGGAAAAACGACAAAATATGCGAATGCCATTCCCAGATAAAACAATATGCTACTGGAAAACAGTAAGGGCATAATCAAACGGCGTTCGTGTTTATACAATGCCGGCGCAATAAATGCCCATACTTGATAAAGGATCATCGGTGCCGAAACAAAGATAGACACCATAATGGTCAGTTTAATTGGGGTAAAAAAAGGTGATGCAACATCTGTTGCAATCATATTGGCACCTTTAGGTAATTGTTCCATTAAAGGCGCTGCAATAAGTCGATAAATGTCATTGGAAAAATAAACCAATGCCAGAAACACAACCAGCACGGTAATTAAACTATTTAAAATCCGCTTACGCAGTTCAATCAGGTGACTGATAAGAGGTTGGGTATTATCCACAGACATGTTTCAGTGTTCGCCATTTACTTGTTCAGGTGGTTTTCTTTTTTGTTGCTCTGTGCTTGCACTCGATTGCTCTGCAATGACTGATTCTGAATTCGAGTGCCTTGCAACCGATTGGGACCCAGAAGAATGAAAATACGTTTCATCCTCCTCCAATTCCCTCATTTCATCCGGTTTCAACTGATACGTATTTTTCAATGAATCAGCCGCTTCCTTCAGCGCCTCCATTGAAGCTTTCAGTTCTGGCGAAAGTGATTGCAGGTCGGCTTTTTCTTCCATTTTTTTCAGGGTGTCCTGAAGCTCTTGCAATTTTAGTTCCTGAGCAAGCTCATTCTGGACATTAGCCGCCAGAGAGCGCAATGCCCGAATCCAGCCAGCCACTGTTTTGACCGCAACAGGCAGACGTTCCGGTCCCAGAACGACCAGGCCAATGATCATCACTAACAGTAGTTCACTAAAACCAATGTCAAACACGGTTTATACCTGCTCTTTGTCTTTACTTTTACTCTCTGATTTTTCAGATTGCGCCGCCGTGAACTTTTCAGTGAGGTTTTTAGTTTCAAACTCGGCATCCTGATCCTGACTCATTTTTTCCGGCTGCGGTGACTTTCCATCATCACTCATTGCCTTTTTAAAGCCCTTTATTGATTCACCCAAGTCTGAACCCAAGGTACGAAGCTTATTAGTACCAAACACCAGTACGACAATGACGGCAATGATGAGCAATTGCCAAATACTTATACCACCCATACTGACCTACCTCCATTCATAGAATATTACTCGTGATTTAATGATAAACGACAAACTTTATGTTCAAAAATAATACAATCATACCAAGGATCGTGGCAGAATTACCTGCATTTAATATTCATCATTACTGAATTATTAACGCTTGCTTAAATGACACCAGCCCAATCCCCATGATGCAATTCCGCTCCCTATCATTCCCCATGCCAGATGTTTCTGATCTATGATGAAAAACAAACTACCACCGATAAAGAGAGTTGCACCAATCCCCAACAAATAGAGAGACTTGCGCTGTCTGAGCTGTTGTTCCCTGAATTGTTGCGATATCTGATCAATGCTGCTTTGTAAACGCCGATGCTGCTGGAGCGTGCCATATACCAGCTCTGGAAGTTCTGGTAACTTTTCCGCCCAATAAGGTGCCTTCTCTTTAAAGGCACGCACAATAGCGGGAAGCCCAATCTGATCATGCAGCCAATCTTCCAGAAAAGGTTTTGCTGTTTTCCACAGATCAAGCTGAGGATAAAGTTGGCGCCCCAAGCCTTCAACATACAACAGCGTTTTTTGCAGCAGAACCAACTGGGGCTGAACTGCCATATTAAAACGACGGGCGGTATTGAAAAGGTTTAGCAAAACATGCCCAAATGAGATTTCAGCCAGTGGTTTTTCAAAAATTGGTTCACAAACGGTACGAATAGCAAATTCGAAATCTTCCACATTGGTATCTGCCAGCACCCAACCAGAATCGACATGCAGTTCAGCGACCCGACGATAATCACGATTGAAGAAAGCAATAAAATTTTCGGCCAGATAGCGTTTATCATCTTTATTCAAAGAGCCAACAATGCCGTAATCGATGCCGATATAAGTAGGATCTTCCGGTTTGTCATAACTGACGAAAATATTACCGGGATGCATATCCGCATGGAAAAAACTATCACGAAATACTTGGGTGAAGAATACCTGAACTCCACGTTCAGCCAATAATTTCATATTGGTGTTCTGCGCCTCTAAAGCCGCAACATCTGACACGGGAATACCATAAATGCGCTCCATCACCAAAACATTTTCCCGGCAATAGTCGGGATAGACTTCCGGCACGTAGAGCATTGAACTATCTTCAAAATTACGCCGCAATTGAATCGCGTTTGCAGTTTCACGCAATAAATTCAGCTCATCAAGCAGCGTTTTCTCATATTCTCTTATAACTTCACGCGGACGAAGACGACGACCATCAGGTAAAAGAGGAACCAAATTTGCCAGGCGATACATTAACCGCACATCAGCTTTAATTACCGGCAGAATATCCGGGCGGATCACCTTTAAAACAACTTCTCTGCCATTCTCTTTCAATCGAGCAGTATGTACCTGAGCGATAGAAGCGGAAGCCAGGGGTTGTGGATCAAAATCCTCAAACCACGTTTCCAGCGCGCCCTCTAAAGCCGTTTCAATCGATTTTCGTGCCACCGCGCCATCAAAGGACACTACCCGATCTTGTAACATCGAAAGTTGATCTGCAATCGCAGGCGGGAACAGGTCTCGACGCGTGGAGAGCATCTGGCCAAATTTGATCCACACTGGACCGAGTTCTTGTAATGCTAAACGCAAACGTTCGCCGAGAGGTTTATCCTTATGCTTGTTAGATATCCAAAACAGGAAATAACGCCCAAAACGCAACGGCCATGTCAAACGAATATTAGGGATGAGTTCATCTAACCCGTAAGAAAGAAACACTCGGATGATAAAGTAAAGTCGTCTAATTTCACTGGGTGTCATGTTTTCCCTCCAGTGCCGCCAACCGTTTTTCGAGTTGTGTTATCTGATTGGCAACAGCACTAACCTCTTCGTTGAAATAAGCCACTTCCAACGCACTGGGAACCGTATCCCATTCTTCCGTCAATGATTCGGTGAAATACGTTTTCTTCCTTGCAATGGTATTGCTGGCAAATTCAAAACTTTTCTTTATCATCCGGCTGATACCTTCTGCGGCAATATCACCGACATAAGGGGAAAGATAATACGCAGGATCCCACTCTGACATATCCAGCAAAGCAGACCATTGTTGAATCACCTGCATGTCCCCTTCAATGACAATTTCCCCCCGGTTAATCAGGGTTGAAAGGCACTGGCGATCCCGTAGCTTGAGTAGTGCAGGGAGCGTTGCTTTCATCGAACAATCCACAAGCTCTGACCATTGGCTCAAAACATCCACCCGTTTCTCACTGAATATCAGTATCAAGGGGGTTTCGATTTCTTTCAGTTTGATGGACAGTATCTTACCTGCCAGTCTCAAGCGGGCAGGTTTTAATACCGCTTCACGATATAACAGATGATTCAAGGTTGTTTCCAGAAAGGCCGTTACTACCGGAAACAACACCTTATCATTGGATGCCGCAGAACTCATATTATGGCTTGATGAGGGGGTTTCCATCTCAGAATTTGAATCCTTTGTGCAGTGCAACAATTCCACCAGTCATGTTGGTGTAGTAAACCTGGTCAAAGCCCGCCTCTTCCATCATGCCTTTTAAAGTTTCCTGATCAGGGTGCATACGGATGGATTCTGTCAGATAACGGTAACTGTCCCCATCATTCACAACCATCTGACCGATTCGGGGCAGAACATGGAATGAATAAACATCATAAACCTTACTTAACGGTGCCAATACAGGTTTAGAAAACTCCAGCACCAACAAGCGTCCGCCTAGCTTAAGTACCCGATACATGGAACGTAGTGCTTTTTCTTTATCCGTGACATTACGCAAGCCGAAAGAAATAGTAATACAGTCAAAATGGTTATCAGGGAAAGGCAGTTCTTCGGCATTGGCTTGAACATAACTGACATTGCCTACGATACCGGTATCGCGTAATTTTTCGCGTCCCACTTTCAACATTGAGTCATTGATATCCGCCAGAACAACTTGACCTTTTTCCCCCACCATTCGGGAGAATTTTGCGGTTAGATCACCTGTTCCACCAGCAAGATCAAGCACCTTATGACCACGGCGAATACCACTTGACTCAATAGTGAAACGTTTCCAGATACGGTGAATGCCAAATGACATCAAGTCATTCATTAAGTCATATTTCGAGGCCACAGAGTGAAATACCTCTGCCACCATCTCTTTTTTTTGTTCTTTGGCTACGGTGCGGAAACCAAAATCAGTGGTTTCTTTTGATTGATCTGCCATGTTATTTGTCCGCTTTTTATTCAAAAAAATTTATAGCCAGTGTACCAGCCTTTCCAACAAAACCCTATCCAGACTTCACTCATTCACCTGCAACGATTGGAAAGATTTATCAATCAACTGTGAATCAATAGGACGCTTCACATCCACGCCTAAATCACGAAATGCTTCGGCCTGACTAATTAAATTACCTCTGCCCTCAACAAGCTTTTTCATTGCGAAATGGTAACTCGCCTGTGCTTTGTTAAGGCTTTGCCCCAATCCTTGCATATCATCCACAAACAATCGCATTTTGTCATACATTCTGGCGGCCTTATCGGCAATCAAACGCGCATTTTGGCTTTGATATTCATAACGCCACAAGTTATTGATAATACGAACAGCAACCAGCAAAGTTGATGGGCTGACCAACATAATATTATGTTTCAATGCTTCATCAAGTAATTCTGGGGCCTGATTGAGTGCAACCAGATAAGCAGGTTCCACAGGAATAAACATCAAAACATAATCCAGTGATCGCAATCCGGGTAATTGTTGATAATCTTTTCGGCTCAGGCCGCGAATATGTCCTCTGATAGAGTTGATATGTTCCTGTAATGCCTGCGCCTGTTGTTCTTCGCTATCACTATTGAAATAACGTTCATAAGCAACCAGAGACATTTTGGCATCAATAATGACATCTTTTCCCTGTGGCAGATGCACAATCACATCCGGTTGAAAACGTTCGCTGTTTTCAGCCTTAAGATTAACCTGCGTATCGAACTCATATCCCTCACGCAAACCAGACGCTTCCAAAACCCGAGCCAATACCATCTCTCCCCAATTTCCCTGTATTTTATTGTCTCCTTTCAGGGCCTTGGTAAGATTAATAGCTTCTTTTGCCATCTGTGCATTGAGTTGCTGAAGATGACGAACTTCATGAGTCAAAGTATGGCGCTCGCGGGCTTCCTGCCCAAAACTGTCTTGTACCTGACGGCGGAATCCTTCAAGTTGTTCACGAAATGGCATCAGAAGATTATTGAGGTTTTGACGATGATATTCGTCAGTACTGCGTCGATTCTGATCAAAGATACGATTGGCGAGATTTTCAAATTGGGTACTTAATCGCTGCTCACTGTTGATCAATAAACGCTGCTTTTCCTCCGCAGCCAGTCTGGTTTCTTCAAGCCGGGTGCTCAGTTCTCGCAACTCAACTTCCTGCACACTGTTAATTTCGCGTTGAGCCAGTAACTCTTGGTTTAGTTGAGTGCATTCAGTACGCCAATAGTGGGATTGCTCCAGCTTTTCATGGCTAACAGCCTGTTGGCTATATAATTCACGCAGTTCCTGCTCTTTCTGCTGGATCCTCTGCTGAACAGAAAGCCAGACGAAGATCCCTCCGCCCAGCAATCCACCTAAACCACCGATCAGCATGTATAACCACTGGATATCCACTTATACACCCTCGCTAACGCTATTCTTCATTAACACCATTAGCACTAAATTTCAGTCAACGTTTTCGATTCATTAGACTCAATGTAAGTTAAATAGATGCTGTATAAATGTCCAGAATATCTAATGGCTTTCTTTCAGTCTGCAAAGCGGCTCGCAATTATCCCATCCACTCTGCCAACCAACGCAGGCCAAATGCCCCTGGAGCTAAGATACCGAATGCCCAGATCAATGCAGACGCTAAATTAGCGAGCTGAAAATGACGTTTTGGCATGGCACAAATTCCAGCCACCAGCGGTACAACTGCTCTCAACGGGCCAAAAAAACGCCCAATGAAAATGCCCCATACGCCCCATCGGTCAAAAAAACGATGTCCGCGAACCAACGTTTGAGGATGGCGGGAAAGCGGCCACATCTTGCCGACATTTTCTTTGTAATGGAAACCAAACCAGTAAGAAACCCAATCACCAAAGAAAGCGCCGGCGGCGGCAGCTAGCCATATTGGCCAGAAGGTTAATCCACTTTCACCAATCAATGCGCCTAACCCCAACAAAATGATCGTTGCTGGCAATAATAGGGAAATAAATGCCAACGATTCACCAAATGCCAGTAGGAAAATGATAGGAATTGCCCAAACTTCATGGTCTTTTACGAAGTTTATGATCAGTTCGATAATTTCATGCAGGCTCACATTAATCTTTCCTGTGTTATCAGTGGGAGGTTATAGGTCAGCCCTGAACAATCCGTCCAATGCTAACCTGATATTTTTATTCAAGAAAATAAGATTGTAGTTTTTCACGCGCAGCGATATTGAGTCCGATATCTTTTTCCAGCCAAATATCTACGCTGCCATAATGCCGGTTAATACTGTTAATTGCTGTCAGCAGAAACTCTTCCCTCACTGAATAAACATAGGCAAATTTTTCGACCACACTTTCACGCATAATTTTTGCGTATTCACTCAATAAATAGTCGCGGTATGGCGCCAATGTGATATTGGTCAACAAATAATCTTCCATCACCGTATCCAAATCAGCACCCAGTGCGAATAAAACCAGTGCAGAACCCACTCCTGTCCTGTCTTTACCCACCGCGCAATGTTGCACAATTCCGCCTTTCTCTGGTTGCAGCAATAATGTCGCTAACGTCTTATAAGCTGGATTGTTAATGGGTAACAATTCATATAAGCGAGCCATAAATACTTTCGCGTCGAATTGCTCCAGTATTTCTTTGTCTAACTTATCCAGATTAGCATCCACTTCTTTGGAAAGAGGATTAGCTGGAGCATGGTGATAATGCGCGCCATTCCATATGCGATCGGGTTTATCCATAATTTCGCTGTTATCACGATAATCAATGATCTGCAAAAGGTTTTGATCGACTAAAAAAGCCTGATCGTTTTCTGTCAATCTGTCCAGTGATCCTGAACGAAATAACAATCCTGATTTAATTTTAGCGCCATTTTTCAGGGTGTTATTACCCAAATCACGAAAATTAATGCCGCCATTCAAAGGAAGTAGTGAAGGATGAGATAGAAATGTTGTGGTCATAGTCACTCTTGTTGCGATTAAAAAAATAGTTAATAGAACAAACTATCTATTAGTACAGAATGTTATGACATTATCAAATTTTGAAATGAAGGGAGACAAAAGATAACAAAAACGATAGGGCCAGAATGCTCTGACCCTTGATGAAAAACTTCACAGCAGGCGACGGGCGGCCTCCACAACAATCCCCAGTGCATTGCTTTCCGTTTTTTTCAGCAGCTCAACATCGGGGATTTCCTGTTGGGTACGGTTAACGATCACACCGGCTACCATACCAGCCCGTAGTCCCTGACTTGCGCACATGGTCAGCAAGGTTGCTGACTCCATTTCAAAGTTCATTACGCCCATTTCTTGCCATTCTTTCATCGAACCCTGGAAACGGCGCACAACACGACCGGAATAAGTATCGTAACGCTCTTGTCCTGGATAGAAGGTATCGGAAGATGCAGTAATACCAACATGGGTAGCAGAACCCGATGCCTTTGCGGCTTCATACAAGGCATTTGTACACGCAAAATCAGCAACCGCAGGGAACTCCATTGGGGCGAAGTGCAGGCTGGCACCGTCCAAACGAACCGCTGCGGTCGTGACCAATACATCCCCTACATTGATATGTGGCTGAATCGCCCCAGTTGTTCCGATACGCAGGAAAGTACATACTCCTAACTGTGCCAGTTCCTCTACAGCAATCGACGTTGAGGGACCGCCAATGCCTGTAGAGCAGACAACCACAGCCTTTCCGTTGATTTCTGCACGCCAGGTTGTAAATTCACGGTGGGAAGCCAAATGGACTGGGTTATCCATCAGTCGCGCAATTTTCTCAACACGGTTAGGATCGCCGGGTACAATTGCCAGAGTTGCGCCTTGCAGGTCGCTTTTGGTAATACCTAAGTGAAACACATCAGACATAGCAAACTCCTCAGCGGACATGATTCAAAATTTGAATACCTAAATTTAGTCAATACTCTGACATTTTTTAGTGATTAAAATCATCTTTAATTGATATTAAAAAGAAACACATACATATATTTGTGATGATTATCACATTTAAAAAGAAAACGCCCTCTACAGGGCGCTATCCGCATAATAAGTTACATGATGAAATTAAGCAGCAATACACCACACAGTCCAATTCCCCAAGCAATGGTGGTGGGTATCGACCAGATGATAATCTGCTGTCTCACATTCTTAATGCCCATCATCCGGTTAACCACCCAGAAAAAACAATCATTGAAGTAACTGAAAAATAGTGTGCCCATCATCGCCGCCTGAGCCGCCACCAACATATTAACATCCGGTATCTGCTTGATAACCGGCGCAGAAATAGAAGCCGCAGTTATCATTGCCACTGTACCAGAGCCTTGAATTATGCGTATGAGCGTTGCAATGATAAATGGGATCAAGACCGGTGTTATGGGCAGGCTGGCAATATAATGCGCCAATATCGTCCCTGTTGAGCCTTCATTCAACACGGCGCCTAATGCACCTCCCGCGCCTGACACCAGCAAAATAATACCTACCGTTTTTAACCCTGTTTCCAGATGTTCAATCACTTCATGCTTACTAACGTTTGGCATTAAGGTATAAACCGCCAGTAATACACTGATTGCTAGCGCAATAATGGGGGATCCTAGAAAATCAAAAAGCTGAAAATAGAAAGCGTTCTCCTTACCGGCAAACCCATCCATTTTCCGTATCATTCCATTAATGACACCAATAAAAATCAGCATAATTGGCACGACGATGGGTAAAAGCGAAAGAAATAGACTTGGAAGTGATTTTTGCTCTTTCTCTTCCATATAACGCTGATGTATTTGTGGCAAATTTTCTGCACTTTCCTCTGTATCATCCAGTTGATATTGAGGATATTTAGTCTCCAACCACTTTGCATAGCAGGTAATACCAATGACACAGGGCACCGCCAGTATCATACCTGCCAGCATCATTTGGCCGATACTGACCCCGAATATTCCGGCGACACCAAGTGGCCCTGGTGTTGGAGGAACGATATGGTGAGTCACCACTAACCCTCCGGCCAGAGCAACCCCAAGGGACAATACATTGCGTTTACCTTTTTTCGCCAATGCCTTCACCAGCGGATAGAGGATCACAAAAGCTGAATTCACAAATATGGGGATACTGACAATATAACCGGTAATCGCCAAAGCCCACTCTTCGCGCCTTTTACCCAACCATTTAATCAGGCTATAGGCGATTTGCTCTGTTGCTCCCGATACTTCCAATATTCTCCCCATCATGCATCCCAATCCAATCACGATACCGATGTTACCTAATGTCGAACCAAATCCTTTAGCGATGACTTCAACGATATTATTCATAGTCAAGCCGCCTGATATTCCGGCGATTATTGCCGCAATTAGCATAGCAATAAGGACATGAACACGCGTGCGCAAGACCAGAAAAACCAGCGTAAATACCGCCACTCCCAATCCAATAATTGGAATATAAAACTCCATCACAAAACCTCATTAAAAATGGATAAATTGGAACATGCCATATTTACAATGCGTTTCGCCATCAGAAATCGATATTTTTCCAAGGAAAATTTCAGGCCAGACCCGGTCTGCTTTAAATATAATGAACTGAAAAAGAGGTATTGCCGAGATAAAACGAATAGTTGCGAATCGGGCTTGTAACAGCGCGAAGGCAGCACCAGCATATGCATGATAGATTGGATTGAAGATCAGCGTTTGTCTGGTCTTATCGATAAAGTCAGCCAAACGCTGACGTCTCAAAAAATCTGGATTTAAAATCTGCGGGCATTGGATCTGTTGAAGATTAAGCGGCCAAGAAAACTCGCTTTTTCACCCGCTACATGAATCTGACTGTAGCGGGTATTTTCATCACTTATTAAGTTTAAACTGAACAAATAAACTCTAAATTAGCCATTTAATGAAGAGCGTAAACGTGTTGCCGCTTCAACCATGTTTGCCAACGCTTGTCTGGTTTCTGTCCAACCGCGAGTTTTCAAGCCACAGTCTGGGTTTACCCACAAACGTTCAACCGGAATACGATCAGCCGCTTTGCGTAATAATGACTCAATCCATTCGACGCTGGGGACGTTTGGTGAGTGAATATCATACACACCAGGCCCTATCTCATTCGGATAAGAGAAATCTTCGAACGAATCCAGTAACTCCATATCCGAGCGTGAGGTTTCAATGGTGATTACATCCGCATCCAGCGCTGCAATGGACGGCATGATGTCATTGAACTCGCAATAACACATATGAGTGTGGATTTGGGTATCATCTTGCGCAATGGCTGCGCTCAATTTGAAAGCATCCACCGCCCATTCCAGATATTCCTGCCACTCTTCTCTGCGCAGTGGCAAGCCTTCACGCAATGCCGGTTCATCAATCTGGATAATGCCGATGCCTGCCTTCTGCAAATCATCAACTTCATCACGCAAAGCCAGTGCGATCTGTTTAGCGATGGTTTCACGGCTGATATCTTCCCTTGGGAATGACCAACAGAGAATGGTCACAGGTCCCGTCAACATGCCTTTGACTGGCTTATCAGTCAAGGATTGTGCATATGTCGCCCAGGTCACTGTTATCGCCTCTGGCCGACTGATATCGCCAATAATTACCGGTGGTTTCACGCAACGGGAGCCATAACTCTGTACCCAGCCATTTTGAGTAAAGACATAACCGTCAAAGTGTTCACCGAAATATTCCACCATGTCGTTACGTTCAGCTTCACCATGTACCAATACATCCAACCCCAAACGCTCCTGCTCTTGGATCGCCTGTTTGATATGCTCACTGATATTGGCTCGGTAGTGCGTACTATCCACCCGACCTTTTTTGAAATCGAGACGCAGGCTACGAATTTCCGTTGTTTGCGGGAATGAACCTATGGTTGTTGTTGGCCACAACGGTAAGTTATAACGCTGACGCTGGAGCTTGGCACGCTCAGGATATACCTGATGACGTTCGCTATCCTGTGGCTTAATTGCCGCAATGCGCCCAGCGACCGCTGGATTATTCACCCTTGTGGAACTGCGACGGGCGCGAACTGGGGCACTATAGGCATCCAGATCTGCCTGTTTACTGCCTTCCGGCGCATTCAATGCTTGTGACAGCAAAGAAAGTTCCGCACATTTTTGCAATGCAAAGGCAAACCAGCTTTTCACTTCTTCATCCAATCCTGTTTCATCATTCAGATCAATGGGGCTATGCAGTAATGAACAGGAAGTGCCGATCCACACATTTCTCTTACCAACCAATGGAGCGACAAGCGGGTATTTTTCACTCAAATCGGCTCGCCAAACGTTGCGGCCGTTAATCACCCCCAATGAAAGCAACCAATCTTCCGGCAGAGATTTATCCAAATGCTCAAGAGAATCCTGTCCCGCGACCAAATCAACATGCAATCCTTGCACTGGTAACGATTTGATGGTTTCCAGATTGTGACCGATGCTGTCAAAATAGGTCGTCAGCAACAATTTCACTTGTCCTTCAAGTGCTTGATAAGCCGTTGAGAATGCCGCCTGCCACGTTTCGGGTAATTCCAGTACCAGAGCCGGTTCATCAATCTGTACCCATTCAATGCCGCGTGTTGCCAGTTCTGCCAACACCTGCTGGTATACCGGCAGGATATCCTTTAATAGAGACAGGCGATCAAAAGCCTTGCCTTTTACCTTACCGAGCCATAAATAGGTCACGGGTCCCAAAAGGACAGGTTTTACGTTGTGTCCCAATGCCAGAGCTTCATCAACTTCATCCAACAACTGAGTCCAGCCTAACTTAAATTCCTGCCCTTCCTGAAATTCAGGCACGATATAGTGATAATTGGTGTTAAACCATTTAGTCATTTCCGAAGCAGCCGCAGGTGTCCCTGTTGGAGCACGACCACGGGCGATGCGGAACAGCGTATCCAGATCAATATTGCCACCTTCATTTTGATGACGCGGTGGAACATTGCCCAATAACAGGCTGGTGGTCAATACTTGGTCATACCAGGCAAAATCACCAACGGGGACTAAATCAACGCCCGCTTCTTTTTGTTGTTGCCAGTGACGTGCACGTAATTCACGACCTGTTTCCAGCAATTCCTGTTGAGAAATTTTGCCCGCCCAATAGCTTTCTTGCGCTTTTTTTAGCTCTCTTTTCAATCCGATACGTGGAAAACCTAATGTATGATTCAGAACCTTCATGTCGTCACCCTGTAATTTTTAGCCGTCTAGATGTTTACACTTCTATAATCAACAGGTAAGGTATAAACCACAAGCGCAAATTATTCATTATCATCTTGAAGGTTTTTCATGATCGAACTAAAACACTTAAAAACGCTGCAAGCACTGAACCATTGTGGCTCACTCGCCGCGACAGCAAATTATTTGCATCAGACGCAATCGGCCCTTTCTCATCAGTTCAGTGAATTAGAACATCGGCTGGGATTTAAACTATTCATTCGTAAAAGCCAACCCTTAAAGCTAACCCCCCAAGGGGAAGTGCTGTTGAAGCTGGCAGAGCAAGTCTTGCCCTTAGTGACCGCTTCCTTACGTGAATGCCATGAGCCGGAAGAGACAAACTTACGCATTGCCATCGAGTGCCATAGCTGTATTCAATGGCTGACACCCGCACTTAAGCGTTTTCGTGAAAGTTGGCCGCAGGTTAATGTGGACTTTAAATCTGGTGTGACATTTGATCCTCAACCTGCACTGCAAAAACGCGAGCTGGATATCGTTCTGACATCTGACATTATTGCAGACAGTAACCTGCATTATACGCCGCTGTTTGATTATGAAGTGAAGCTGGTGATCGCGCCGGATCATCCACTGGCCAATAAACGTGATATTCGTCCACAAGATCTCGCCGCAGAAATTTTGCTGATCTATCCCGTCCAGCGCCAACGGTTTGATATCTGGCGTCGTTTTCTCCAGCCTGCGGAAATTACGCCAACATTAAAAGCTGTCGATAATACACTATTGCTGATCCAGATGGTTGCCGCCCGATTGGGTATTGCCGCGTTACCACACTGGGCCGTGGAAACATTTGAAAGACAAGGATTGGTTGTCACTCAAACATTGGGAGAAGGGTTATGGAGCAGATTGTACGCTGCCAGCCGGGAAGGGGAGCAGCGCCAACCCGCTATCGATACCTTTATTCGTTCTGCGCGCCAGCACGCGGTGGACAATTTGCCGTTTGTGAAACAGGTTTCAGTATCCAACGGTGATGCACCCAAAGCGACGCAACAATCAGGCTGCCTCCAATGGTAAAGTTCAGCCAATTCGGATGCTGCTGCCAAATCGCAAAATTGACCAATAACCCTGCCGGAACCAACATATTATTCATAATTGCCAGTGTTCCGGCATCGACCTGAGTGGCACCATAGTTCCACATAAAGTAGCCAATCCCCGATGCCCCAACACCCAGCCAAATCAAGACTCCCCACTGTAGCTGAGTTGTTGGCAATTTTTGCGGATCACCAAACATCAGCCAACCGATGATAGCGACAGCACAAGCGCCCAGATAAAACCATGAAAATGCCACTCGTTGTGGGATCGGATGGATCTCCATCAAGCGCTTATAACCGACTTGACCAATTGCAAAAAAAATATTTGCCAATTGCACTAACAGCAAGCCAATCCAGAAAGACTCACTCAATCGGTCATAACGAATAATCGCTGCGCCAGCCACTGCCAGTAAAGAACTCAAGGCATAACTCCAGCGCAATCGCTGACGTCCCATCAGATCATACATTAATGTGACATAAAGCGGCGTCATGATGGTAAACAGCAAAAATTCTGCCACGGTCAGATAGTGATAAGCGTGAAATACAAACAAATACATCACACCAAGCTGACAGGCCCCGACGGCCATATACAGTGAAATGACTTTCAGCGATAACCCACGCCAGCGCAAAAATGGTAAAAATACCATTGCTGCCAATATGACCCTGACAAGAACCGAAAACCAGCTATCAACCTGACCAGCAAGATAAGCGCCAATCAGGCTAAATGAGGCGGCCCATAAAAATGTTGTGATCGTTAACAGCCACATAATTTATTGGTCTTTTACCTTTTATTGATCTTTCTCTACTTATTGATCTTTCTCTACTAAAAGCGCTTCTAACAAATCAAGATCATGCAGCAACGTTTGTAGTGTTTCATTACTAATCTTACGGGTGGCACGCAGGTGATATAACTCTCCTCGTTCAGCCCTTAATGCCGTCAAACGGAAGCGGCGTTCCAAATCTTCAATCATCAGGTTATGTTCGATTTCATCCGTTCCCGCAGTACGACGCCGCAAATAACCGGTAACGCGAGAAGCAATCTCACTAATAACCTCAGCATCCAGTTTTTCTTCAGTACTGGCCGACAGACGCTCTTCCATCTTATTCATACTGACAATAGCAACTTCAGCCATGGCCGATTTTGCCATTCTGATTTCATTGAGATCTGCCAGCTTATCACCGACTTTCATGCCACGCAGGAGCAAAGGTAAAGCGACAACCCCGACAAAAAGGGAGAACAAAATTACGCCCGCTGCAATAAAAATCAACTGATAACGCGCCGGGAACGGATCACCATCCGGTAAGAACAAGGGGACAGACAGCGCACCTGCCAGCGTAATTGCCCCTCGAACACCCGCGAATGAAGCCAGCCACAACTCACGAGCCGTATAGGAGGCAAACTGAAGGGGTTTTTTCTTTATCAGCATCTTGCTGATATTTTTCATCAACCACAACCAGCAGAATCGCAGTAATACCAGCGCAACATAAATGATCCCAACGGCAGCAAATAGCATCCAGGTTTCAACATGTGGGTCAAGTTCAGCCTGTTCCACCGATGTTTCCCAGATACCCGGCAATTGCAGCCCCAGCATGATGAACACCAGGCCATTGAAGACAAAGGCCAGCATTCCCCATACGTTATCGGCACGCAGACGCATATCCAGTGGCGCGTTGCGGATCACGCCGGCCTTACTGATAGTCATACCTGCGGCAACCGCTGCCAGAATTCCTGAGACACCAATATGTTCAGCAATCATATAAGAAGCAAACGGCAACAGCATCATAAACATGATTTGAGTTGCCGGATCATCGCCACTCCAGCGACTCATCAATCGCAGTGATTTACTGTATAACCAGGTAATGGCGATACCCGACAGCAATCCCCCCACCGCCACCTTGAAAAACTCAACCGTTGCACCAGTGACGGTAAAGACCATCGTGCCCATGGCAATCGCTACGGCGAATTTCAGAGCCACCAGACCGGAAGCATCATTCATTAATGCCTCCCCTTCCAGCACGCTCATCATATTTTTAGGAATACGATCTTTTCCGACAATGGATGATAATGCCACCGCATCTGTTGGGGATAATACAGCCGCCAGTGCAAAAGCAGCAATAAGTGGAATACTCGGCAATAACCAATAGATCAAATAACCAATGCCAATAACCGTCACCAAGACCAATACTAAAACTAAAATGACGATTTCACGCCCATGCTGAAAAAACTCTCTGGTTGGCGTTTTCCAACCATCAACAAATAACAAAGGAGGGATAAGTAATACGAGGAAGAGTTCTGGATCGAAAGTAACGTGTAAACCAAAATGAGGCCAGGCCAGCAACGCACCCATTGCTATTTGCACTATCGGCAAGGGGATACGGAACGGAATCATTTTAGTAAGAACACCAGAAACTGACACCACCAAAATCAAGATCAAGATAGTAAAGAATATTTCCATGTTACCCTTACAAATTGCCAAAAATCCGTCAGTGGAAAGATTGTGACTGTTTTTTAATGTTAATAATAGCGCTAATAATCATAAATATTGCAGTTATTAAAGAAAATCAAAAAACAATCACATTATGAATCAATCAGCATTGATTCATATTTCTATTTTATGCTTATCGGCCAACGTGTATTGAAAAATTAGCATATTTTAGACGATGTCTGGTGGTCACCAGATAACTCACAGTGGAATGGAAAAATATAGCAGGAATAAGGATACGCAAACTCTAAGTGTTCGCGCATCCTATTTAAATTAACCCGAATTCTGC
>NZ_JBEBMB010000053.1:0-3071 GCF_040081915.1 Xenorhabdus sp. SGI240 | reverse complement strand
TCACTCTGAAACCCTCTCAAATCCCCAAAACACCTTCGGTGTTGTCAGGTTAAGCCGCACGGCTCATTAGTACCGGTTAGCTCAACGTCTCGCAACGCTTACACACCCGGCCTATCCACGTCCTCGTCTCGGACGGTCCTTCAGTACCCTCAAAGGAGTAAGGGAAGACTCATCTTAAGGCAAGTTTCCCGCTTAGATGCTTTCAGCGGTTATCTCTTCCGCACTTAGCTACCGGGCAATGCCATTGGCATGACAACCCGAACACCAGTGGTGCGTCCACTCCGGTCCTCTCGTACTAGGAGCAGCCCCTTGCAATCTTCCAGCGCCCACGGCAGATAGGGACCGAACTGTCTCACGACGTTCTAAACCCAGCTCGCGTACCACTTTAAATGGCGAACAGCCATACCCTTGGGACCTACTTCAGCCCCAGGATGTGATGAGCCGACATCGAGGTGCCAAACACCGCCGTCGATATGAACTCTTGGGCGGTATCAGCCTGTTATCCCCGGAGTACCTTTTATCCGTTGAGCGATGGCCCTTCCATTCAGAACCACCGGATCACTATGACCTGCTTTCGCACCTGCTCGAGCTGTCACTCTCGCAGTCAAGCTGGCTTATGCCATTGCACTAACCTCCTGATGTCCGACCAGGATTAGCCAACCTTCGTGCTCCTCCGTTACGCTTTGGGAGGAGACCGCCCCAGTCAAACTACCCACCAGACACTGTCCGCAACCCGGATAACGGGCCGGCGTTAGAACATCAAACATTCAAGGGTGGTATTTCAAGGATGGCTCCGTGCAGACTGGCGTCCGCACTTCACAGCCTCCCACCTATCCTACACATCAAGGCTCAAGGTTCAGTGTCAAGCTATAGTAAAGGTTCACGGGGTCTTTCCGTCTTGCCGCGGGTACACTGCATCTTCACAGCGAGTTCAATTTCACTGAGTCTCGGGTGGAGACAGCCTGGCCATCATTACGCCATTCGTGCAGGTCGGAACTTACCCGACAAGGAATTTCGCTACCTTAGGACCGTTATAGTTACGGCCGCCGTTTACTGGGGCTTCGATCAGGAGCTTCTCGCCAGGCGATAACCCCATCAATTAACCTTCCAGCACCGGGCAGGCGTCACACCGTATACGTCCACTTTCGTGTTTGCACAGTGCTGTGTTTTTATTAAACAGTTGCAGCCAGCTGGTATCTGCGACTGGCCTCAGCTCCGGACGCCTGGTCCTTCACCTAACGCCAGCGTGCCTTCTCCCGAAGTTACGGCACCATTTTGCCTAGTTCCTTCACCCGAGTTCTCTCAAGCGCCTGAGTATTCTCTACCTGACCACCTGTGTCGGTTTGGGGTACGATGAGCACTAATCTGAAGCTTAGGGGCTTTTCCTGGAAGCGGGGCATCAGCAACTTCAGCACCGTAGTGCCTCGTCATCGTGCCTCAGTGCTATGGATAACCGGATTTGCCTGATTATCCCACCTACACACTTAAACCGGGACGACCGTCGCCCGGATTGCCTAGCCTTCTCCGTCCCCCCATCGCAATTATTGCCCGTACAGGAATATTAACCTGTTTCCCATCGACTACGCTTTTCAGCCTCGCCTTAGGGGTCGACTCACCCTGCCCCGATTAACGTTGGACAGGAACCCTTGGTCTTCCGGCGAGCGGGTTTTTCACCCGCTTTATCGTTACTTATGTCAGCATTCGCACTTCTGATACCTCCAGCAAACCTCACAGTTCACCTTCAACGGCTTACAGAACGCTCCCCTACCCAGCAACACATTCATGTCGCTGCCGCAGCTTCGGTGCATGGTTTAGCCCCGTTACATCTTCCGCGCAGGCCGACTCGACCAGTGAGCTATTACGCTTTCTTTAAATGATGGCTGCTTCTAAGCCAACATCCTGGCTGTCTGAGCCTTCCCACTTCGTTTCCCACTTAACCATGACTTGGGGACCTTAGCTGGCGGTCTGGGTTGTTTCCCTCTTCACGACGGACGTTAGCACCCGCCGTGTGTCTCCCGTGATAACATTCTTCGGTATTCGCAGTTTGCATCGGGTTGGTAAGTCGGGATGACCCCCTAGCCGAAACAGTGCTCTACCCCCGAAGATGACTTCACGAGGCGCTACCTAAATAGCTTTCGGGGAGAACCAGCTATCTCCCGGTTTGATTGGCCTTTCACCCCCAGCCACAAGTCATCCGCTAATTTTTCAACATTAGTCGGTTCGGTCCTCCAGTTAGTGTTACCCAACCTTCAACCTGCCCATGGCTAGATCACCGGGTTTCGGGTCTATACCCTGCAACTTAACGCCCAGTTAAGACTCGGTTTCCCTGCGGCTCCCCTATACGGTTAACCTTGCTACAGAATATAAGTCGCTGACCCATTATACAAAAGGTACGCAGTCACCCTGATAAATCAGGGCTCCCACTGCTTGTACGTACACGGTTTCAGGTTCTCTTTCACTCCCCTCGCCGGGGTTCTTTTCGCCTTTCCCTCACGGTACTGGTTCACTATCGGTCAGTCAGGAGTATTTAGCCTTGGAGGATGGTCCCCCCATGTTCAGACAGGATATCACGTGTCCCGCCCTACTCTTCGAGCTCACAAGACACACCACTTCGGATACGGGGCTTTCACCCTTTACTGCCGGCCTTTCCAGACCGTTCTCCTGAGGCGTGTCATGCTGATGGCTCTGGGCTCCTCCCCGTTCGCTCGCCGCTACTGGGGGAATCTCGGTTGATTTCTTTTCCTCGGGGTACTGAGATGTTTCAGTTCCCCCGGTTCGCCTCATTAACCTATGGATTCAGTTAATGATGATGCAACGGATTGCACCGGGTTTCCCCATTCGGACATCGCCGGCTGATAGCGCTTCATATCAGCTCACCGGCGCTTTTCGCAGATTAGCACGTCCTTCATCGCCTCTGACTGCCTAGGCATCCACCGTGTACGCTTAGTCGCTTAACCTGACAACCCGAAGGTGTCTTCGGATTGACGGGTCTGAGAGACTCACCCGTGCTGATGAATTCATCGTCACGGGCTGTTTCAAATTTTCAGCTTGTTCCAGATTGTTAAAGAGCT
>NZ_JBEBMB010000052.1:0-1906 GCF_040081915.1 Xenorhabdus sp. SGI240 | reverse complement strand
TGCCGCCGGTGGGGTCAGTGATCCGCAACTGAAACAAATCTTGCGAGAAAGTGCCGGGTTAGGGACGGAAGCGACCCGGGCCGGGATTCTGGACACCTTGTTTAAACGCCGGCTGATTGAACGGAAAAAGAAAGCGATCCACGCGACGCCGCTGGCGCAGGAACTGATTGCCGGGTTGCCAACGGTGCTGACAGATCCGGGTATGACCGCGTTATGGGAGCAGTCGCTGGAGGATATTGCGCAGGGTAAAGCATCACTGGCGGTTTTTATGCAAAAACAGGCGCAGTGGCTTTTGCATCTGGTCGGGCGGGGTAAAACACAATCCCTTCATCTGACGTTGCCGAAAACCCCGGCCTGCCCGAACTGTGGCGGGCGGATGCGGCAACGGCAGGGAAAAACCTCGCCGTTCTGGGGCTGTGTGAACTATCCGGCCTGTAAAGGCATGCTGAATGACAAAGCGGTCACGCAATCGCGCAAAGCCAGGCGGGCAAATCAGAAAGTCTGAAGATCTGATTGTTGATTGACGCCCTGATGGGATGCGCGAAAAATCAGCCTGTTTCTTTAATGATCGAGGGGCCTGTAACGATCGCCTCCGGGTGGCTGTAAAACTTCCGTAGCCTGCAAGGGAGTACACACTGTGTGGTACATCTGCCCACCTTTGGAAGCAGATATTGCCAACCCAATGGCAATGAAGGTTCATTATGCTTTATCAGAACGTCAGCAACGTATACGTCTGACGCCCGGCGGGGAAAATCTTTCCCGTCAGGGATGGGGTTTTCTCTGTCATTCCTTATTTTTTGACCTCCATGGAGAACATCGTATGTCTGAGAACACCACATCGTTAACCAAAAACGACTATTTCAATCTGAATATTAAAGGCCTGGGCTATCTGAATAATATCCGCCATGTCAGCACCGCCAACGGGACGTTCCTGAGCTGCGTGATCAATGCGTTAAATGGCCCGAGTGATAATCCGGTCTATGTGCGTTTTGATATTACCGTGGTCGGTAAGGAGGCAACCAGTCTGGTGGGTCGTTGCCAGAAATCGGTGGATGAGGACAAAAAAGTGTTGCTGGGCTTTACCTTAAGTCATCCCTCCACCGATATTTTTACCCTGAAACGCGGGGATCATGCCGGTGAACAGCGCGTCAGCCTGAAAGCCCGTCTGATCAAGGTGGACTGGATTAAAATCGGTCAGGAGAAAGTGTATCAGGCCGAACAGTCCGACTCGACACCCCCGCAGAACGGTGCTGCACAAACCGAATATGCAGAAAACTCATTCTGATATTCCTTTTATTCCACCGACTTGCCCTGAGGTTTCAGGGCAGTCTTTTTATTATCAAAAACAACAGGATACAGAGATGAATATCGCACCGATTGGTGTTCTGGCACTGCAATACTGCCATAAGCAGTTACCGTTAACCGTGTTGCGAAGCTGTGCAGGCTTTTATATCGGCACACTGGATGAGGGGGAACCGTGTTCCCGTGAATCGGTGGAATATTTTGCCCGCCGTGAGCAGGCGGAATTTGCCCTGAAGCAAGGGTGCTGGACGCAGCGTCAGTCAGTGTAACCAGGAGGAAATGGATATGTCTTCACGTGGAATTAACAAGGTGATTTTAGTCGGAAATCTGGGACAAGATCCGGAAATCCGTTACCTGCCAACCGGCGGTACAGTGGCAACACTGTCACTGGCCACCTCAGAAAACTGGCGGGATAAACAAACCGGTGAGCTGCGGGAGAAAACCGAATGGCACCGGGTGGTGATCTTCGGCAAGTTAGCAGAAATTGCGGCGGAATACCTGCAAAAAGGCGCTCAGGTCTATATCGAAGGTTCTTTGCAAACGCGCAAGTGGCAGGACCAACAGGGGCAGGATCGCTATTCAACCGAAGTGGTGGTGAGTGTCA
>NZ_JBEBMB010000051.1:0-38165 GCF_040081915.1 Xenorhabdus sp. SGI240 | reverse complement strand
CTTAAAGTTATAAAGGAGCGGCTATGTCATTTCAACTCATCATAAAAGTCGAGCATCGCGTTAATTTATTTAATTTCAATCAATTATATTCATTTGCGAGTCCGGCCTTCGCACCATCGGAACATCAATAGACGTCAACAGACGTCTTTTTTTGTACCTGAAATCCGCGCCATACAAAGTTTTCCGCGATTTTTCTTTCAACAGAAGTCAATCTGAGTCAACCCACATCAAGTCGCTTGTGAGTATCGGCCCGATAACGGCCAGCGCGCTGGTCGCATCGATAGGGGATGCTAGACACTTCGCCAATGGTCGCCAGTTGGCGGCATGGCTGGGTCTGGTTCCCCGACAATCGAGAAGTGATGGCAAGACAGGTCGGACCGTGATCAGGAAACTCTGGTGTCATGCAAGCGCTTATAGCGCGTCGAAATGATAAGAGCCTGGTCAGCGAATTCCATCAGGGACAGGGGCGACGGCCTCAACTAAAGTCCGGATGTATGGCTGCAATCTTAACCTGGTTCTGGTCATGGCAAACGATTGTTTGGCAAACAAGGGGCGTCCATGTATGCATGACAAGGTGATAGGGACGTTCATTGAGCGTGAAAACTACGTTTAATGAATGATCTAACTATTCAATACATGACCCGTTGCTTACGCAGCATACCAACTAAAATACCCAGAACCATGTATATCACACCAAGCAGCAGCATCATGCCGATATCTTTGAACACATTGTGCAATGGCAACCCCATCTGGTTAACCCCGGCTATCGCTTTTGTTGCCCATGTCGATGGCAAGGCCAATGAAATCACTCTGACCCATTCAGGCATCGCCTGAGGCGGCCAGATTGTGCCTGAAATATAGAAGATCGGTGTGGTAATAAAAGCCAGCGTTAAATAAATCATTTCTACGCTACGCAGGCATTCTGTCACCAATTTTCCCAATCCCAATACCGCTAACAGGAACGGGAATGTCAGTAAAAGCACGAGGTGAATCGGTGCATCTTGCCGATACCCCAATATCCACGGCCACAGAATAAAAAAGATCACTGACAGAAATAGCCAGATAGGGATCAAAGCAGATAATGTGCCCAAATAGATCGGGAGAGGCGGATTACCTTTGGGGGTATCCCGTAGGGTAATACTGACGCGAACACAAGCGACTAATAAGGAGTGTTGCAACAGCATGACTAACAAACCCGGAAATACGATTGCAGCATAACTAACCCCCGGATTAAATAATCCAATGGTTTCACCCCGAATCGGTTGTAGCAAGGTTTTCACCTGCTCAAGACTAAAGCCCGATTGCAAAAGTAATTTGCCGTTGTATTCTGATAAAAGTTGTTGATAAGCTAACATCAAATCTTTTTGAATCTGTCCATTAGCGAGACGATTGGTCGCATCACCATAAACCGGCACAGTGACATCTTGTCCACCTAACAGGCGTTTTTCAAAATCCATCGGTACGATGATAATGGCAAAGATGGTGCGCTGTAGCATGTCATGGCGGGCATTGTCGAGATTATTGTAGCTTTTGGGGGCCACTTTAGCCATGGCATCAATATTACGGATCAACGTGCGACTCGCATAACTGTTATCTTTATCGATCACAGCGATCGGTAAGTCCCACAAAGAAGGACGAGCGTAAACCAGGCTCATCACACATAGCGAAACAATCAATAATAACCACATGGGTTTTTCCAGCATCACCAAAAATACATTACGCAGTGTCTGCCAGTACAACGCCCAATTCGATGGCCCATTTGTTTGCCCATTATCTGACATTATGGAGTTCCTTCTGATTGATTAAGCCGTTTCCACAAGCGATTGCGAATCAAAAGGCTGCAAACCGCAGGATAAATCATCAATATCAGGCAAACATACAAAATAATCTGTAGTGAGACTTCCCGCAGGAAGATGTCAAACATGGCATTCAAGGCATAGGTTAATGGCTCAAGCATAGAGATAACCCTTGCAGGCCATATCATGGCAAGTTGTGGCACGATCATGCCAGAAAATGTCATCGCAATACTGACCAGCATCCCAATCAAGGTGTAGGCCGTTATTGCCGTGTTGGTGAAAGTAAACAGCAACAGGCCAATGCTTTGCGCCGCAATGACATAGAAAAATCCAACAATCGGCATGTACAGCGGATTACCCGCGACTCTGGCTCCCGAAGACATAACCAGTATGGTAATTTCTACCATCAATAGCAGGGTGAATATCAAGGTATAAGGTGCCAATTTTCCTAACAATGCCCCAACGAAATATTTCGCTTCCAGGAGCCGCTTCTCTCTGGCCATGGTGTAGATAGTACATGTGACAACAAAAAGCTGTAATAGATGGATGGTTGCCGCAAATTGCTGGAAATAAATATAACTGCCGCTGGCGTTAAATAAGCTGTCATAGGACATGGTCGCTTTCGCTAATGGCGGTAACGGGCGGCCTATTTCGGCAGCAATAATTGCACGGTATTTTGCGTTGGTTTCAGCTATCAGGCCGCTGAAATCCAGTGTTGAGTAGCGACCTGCCCCATAAAATAGGGCATTGAAATACATAATGACCATCGGCTGTTTCCCACTTAAAGCCTCTTTTTCAAGATTTTCAGGGAGATAAAGCAGAGAGTAATCCTGCGCCGCGCGCAAACGGTCTATGGATTCTGGTAAGCTATTGTTATAAGACTTGATATTCGCATGAGGTGCCGCATTCAAGTTCCGGATAAGGGTGCGTGATAGCGTGCTTTGGTCATTATCCACCACCGAAACCGGCAGGTTAAACAGTGTTCCCTTTGAAAAATTCGCACTGATTAAGATAAACAGCAGTAAAGGAAATAACCACCCCAGCCAATGAAAAACCGGACTGTGCAGTGCAGTACTCAGTTCTCGCATAAATTCTTGTTTAAAACTGCGCCACACCGCTTTTCTGTTCATCAGGCCGCACCTTATACCTACTTATTCCAGAGCCATAAAGCACTCATGCCCGGACGTAAGCCGTCAACGGGTTGCAATGGATATAACCGAACCTCAAACGTTTTTAGATCAAAATCCCCCGTCGCACGCGTTGCACGTTTTGTCGCATAATCCCCCATTGGCGCGATATAACGAATTTCAGCCTCAATCTCCTTATTTCCCAGTGCCGGGACAGACAATTTAATTTTGTCGCCCTTGCGAACGCCCGCCAAAATATCTTCTCGCAGGTTGTAGACGAAATAAGCCTGTGAAATGCGTACCAGTGTCGCTAATGGACTATTCGCATTAAAAAGTTGGCCGACTTCTGCCGGCAATGGCCCGACTTCCCCCTCAACAGGCGCTTTGACTTGCAGATCATCATTCTGGATTTGCAGTTCACGCAGATTTTCTTCTGCTTCATTTAATGCTGCCTGGAGTTGCTGACGTAACTCTATACGATCGCCATTTTTGCCTTCATCAAGCTGCGCTTTAGCCCCCAGCCTCTTCTGATAGGCAATATCCCGTGCGTTACGCGCATTATCCAGATCGGTAGCAGACACATAGCCTTTGGTCGACATATTTTTAAGGCGATCAAATTCACGTTGTGCATTTGTGTACTCTGATTGGGCCTGTGCAAAGGTGGCTGCTAAATTCCGAATGTTCTCCTCACGAGTTCCACGCAGGGACAATTCAAGTTTTGCCCTGGCTTGATCGCGTGCTGCCTGTACCGCAGCAACTTTAGCCGCCAGTTCAGGGCTATCAAGACTTACCATCAGTTGTCCGGTTTTGACACTATCTCCTCGCACAACATGAACGTTAACGACTCGCCCCATCGCCTTAGACGCAATGATCACTTCCGGCGCATCAACTTCTCCCTGCAATAACAGCTCCTGGCTGTGGGAACGGAAAAGCACGGCCATTGCGATCAGGAAGATAATCAGTAAGATTGTGAAAAGCGTTCTTTTTTTCATTCTGTTCTGTCAGCCCCAAACGTACGATTAGGTAAAATAATCTATAAATCAACAACCTAACCAGAAGTTAGTTACAGTATCAGTCAAGGTTGAATGATGATAATCCAGCCTCAACATTCTCCACTGCCTAAATTTTAGCACCTCTGGGAAAAACGCCTCTCACTAGTTATAAATAGCGACATAAATGATATTGCAGTCATAAACAAAGTAATGCTTATCTAAAACACCCTATAATAGCATTATGTCTTTTAACAAAAACAGAACATTTAGCACATCACCCTATAAAACTGAATAGTCATCACAAAATAATTAGTTAAGTTAAAATTATATTAATTAAACTGATAAAGAGGATGAATTAATCTCTATCACCCTTCCCCCCATGATAAATATTGGCAATGGAAAAAAGATATTAAAAAAAGCAGTGGAAAACATAAATTAATTAAGTAATAAAACTACACATTATAATTAAAATTATAAATTCTCATATATTAATATATAAAAGTAAAAAATGCTTTTTCTCTCATCAAAAAATATCGATAGACATTCATTTTAATAGTAGCTTATTAATTTAATTTTATGGCGAAAGATAAAAACGAACAGCTAACCCATCAAATTATCTTATTATTTACTCTTGCCTTATTTTTAATCTGAGAATAAATATTAAGATAATATAAAATAAAATAATAACTCTTTATTTTTACTTAATTATTTAAATTAAAATGAGTTAAGTATCAGAATAATCGATAATAAAAGTTACATTGATCAATAGATGATTTTATGCTGGAATAAAAAACCGTACAAAGAAAAAACTACAAGATCAATAATCTGATTATTAACCTTTACGTAGTGTTTATTAACTATTTTAACGATATTTCAAATAGGGCTATGTCGTGTTGTTACCCCTTTATTGTGTACTCTATGGCGTTTTTCTCCCCTGATTACATGACTCATGTTAGACAGTAAATAGAAGATAATATCCTGAAATGGATAGGATTATTGCTGGCTACTACATGCATGGTATTTTTTATTGTTACAGGTCTATAGATATGAACAAAAAATCCGAGCAGCCGTGGTTACAAGATCAGCAAAATTTGATGAAACATGTAACCTGGATGAATATTGTCACTCAACTTGTCTTTCCAGTTGCTGTTGCATTCACCCCCGCTATCGTTGCCACCCAACCCCACCCAACTTTTCAAAATGAAATAGAGCGGCCTTTATTAACACAATCTTCATCAGAACACTCCTCATTAAAAGCCCCCTCTCCAGGCAAAGCCCTTATCACAGAAGACCAGACGGCGATTACAGACAAAAATGCCAGCCATCTGGCTGAAATTTCTTCTCATATTGGTCAATTACTGGCGAGTGACAACATGAAGAATAATGCAACCAGCCAATTAAGCAGTCTGACAATGGGAGAAGCCAGTCAGAAAATTCAAAATTGGTCGGAACGCTACGGTACTGCGCGCGTGCAGCTTAATATGGATAGTCATGGCCGTTTGAATGACAGCCAATTTGATATGTTATTGCCATTGTATGATACCTGTCATCGGATGGCCTTTACCCAATTCGGCCTGCGCTATATCGATAGTCGTAACACAGCCAATATTGGATTTGGACAACGCCATTTTTTTGGTGATTGGATGCTGGGCTACAATACCTTCTTTGACCACGATATCACTGGCGATAATAGCCGACTCGGCCTTGGTGCAGAATATGCCCGCAATTACCTGAAATTGGCGGCTAACGGCTATATTCGGTTAAGTAACTGGAAAGAATCTCACCTGTTGACCGATTATGATGAACGTCCGGCCAATGGTTTCGACCTGAAAGCACAAGGTTATTTGCCTGCTTTATCACAACTCGGTGGTAAGTTGATGTATGAACAATACTTTGGAGATGAAGTCGGACTCATTAGTAAAGACCATCGCAAGAAAGATCCTGCTGCCTTCACTTTTGGGGTTCATTATACGCCTGTCCCATTGCTGACTTTCGGTATTAACCGTAAACAAGAGATGTCCGGGGGTGGGGAAACCCAGTTCAATATCGAACTGAGCTATGAAATTGGTACGCCGTGGGCTAAACAGATTGATCCAGATGCGGTGGCATTTAAGCGTTCTCTGCAAGGCAGCCGCTATGCTTTGGTTGATCGCAACAATCAGATCGTTTTGGAATATCGCAAACGTGAAGTGATCGCTCTGGCAATAGATAACCTGATTATTGGTCATGCGAGGGAGACCAAACCTCTCCATATCACGGTTGACAGCAAATATGGGTTTAAAGATATCAAGTGGAATGCAGCCGACTTTTTTGCCAATGGCGGTAAGATCCAACATCTTGGTGGGACACACTATCTGTTGACCTTACCAAAATATCGAACCCAAGGTAACAATACCTACGCGGTGGGTGCCATTGCTTACGATGAGCACGGCAATACATCCAAACGGGCCGAAATGAAGGTACAAGTGCTTCCCGCTGTCGTGAATGCCAATAAATCCACCTTCTCGGCCAAAGATAAAGGGCTATTGGCTGACGGTCATGCCACCACCCTCCTGACATTAACCCTGAAAGATAAGGATGACAAACCTATCCGTGGCGTTGCCTCAGAGATCAAATTGGTCTCAAGCGGATTAAGTGGGGATGGCAGTGCTCCTAAGATCGATAAGATGAAAGAAGTTCAGCCAGGTGTCTATGAATCCCGGCTGACTGCCGGCGAAAAGGTTGGCGTACTGAAAATCACACCAGAAGTGGATGGTATTACGATTAAATCCGTCAAGATCATGTTCGTACATCCGAGTGCGCCAATCGTCAGAAATTTGACTCTCTTTGGTAAGTTAGAGATAGGGCAAACATTAAGTGCAACCTATACCTTTAATCCTAATCATGGTGACAAAACAGATAAATCGCGCTACATGTGGGGCAATAAAGGCAATATTGACATTACCAAAGGTAAGATAATCACAGAATCGGGCAAGGTTCCTGACTATACATTGACCCCGGCAGATGCAGGTACGGTGAAAGAAGTTGTCATACAGGCACAAAATGAGGCAAAACTTACCGGAAATACACAAAGTGTTGATACCAGCATGAGTGCCGAGCAAGGCAACCATACTCATGATGGTGGAAAAGGCGGTACTGTCAGAGGGCTGGCCGATAATATGTTGATCACTGTCAATGCTGATAAGGTTAAAAAACAAGAACCCATTATACTGAAAATCCAAACACTAAATCAGGGGAAGCCAGCCCGAAATGTCGCCGTCAGAGTTAACGCCATGAAAGCACTGAATCGCCAGAATATTAGTGAGAAAGTCACAGCCTTACTGAGTGGCAAATCAGGTGTGTACCAAGGTGTCACGGATGATCAAGGTATCCTGTCTCTTACAGTGACCGATCCAAACGGGCTTGGTGTGAAGACAACGTTGTCTATCTCCGTGGACGGTACTGCTGCCCCACAAACTAAAGAGGTCATTTTTACTGTGGTTACCAGCCCGGACGTTCCCGTAGCGAATTTTTGGGGACATATGTCTGATACCGCCGTGGCCGAAAATGGTATTGTCTTTAAACGCCCTCTATTGAAAGCGGAACTCGCAGCACAGCATTTAATCACAGGGGCCGGATATCCCGACGGGGGTGAAGGCTGGCCGCGCCGTCGTGCAGAAGGAGCCACTTGGTATTGCAACGAAATGCACCGTCAGTTGCCAACAAAAGACGATTTGATAGCCCTGTACCGAGCACATCCAAACAATGCAATGCATGAACAATTTGGTTGGCCCGGACATCGCTCCTATCGTTCTGCCACACCAGGAAAAGATGATGAAGGGAAAGATGAACATTACGCCGTGAATATAGATGACGGATTTGCACATGCTATCAATGATAAAATCTATGATTACGTCATCTGTAAGGAATAACGCGATTTATCACTCATTTTTATTGCTTGTCCCAAAATCCGCCCCATGTGGGCGGATAATGCTTTCCTATTCCTATAAATGCATTATCCTGCCAACACCTATTGACGGTGTTAAATCCCACCTTTGATAATAGCGCCTTAAATTTTTTATCGTTATTAATCACACATTATTAATCACAAAACGAAAATATATGTACGAATTTAACCTGGTGTTGTTATTACTTCAGCAGATGTGTGTCTATCTGGTGATCGCTTGGCTCCTGAGTAAAACCCCTCTGTTTATTCCCTTGTTGCAAGTGACGGTCCGTTTACCTCATAAGCTGATGTGTTACGTGATTTTTTCCATCTTTTGCATTATGGGAACCTATTTTGGGCTGCATATTAACGATTCGATCGCCAATACCCGCGCGATTGGTGCTGTATTGGGAGGCTTTCTCGGCGGACCTACTGTAGGGGCGATGGTCGGATTCACCGGAGGCCTGCACCGCTATTCTCTTGGCGGAATGACCGCATTTAGCTGTATGGTATCCACCATTGTAGAAGGCATACTGGGTGGCCTTGTACATATTTATCTGATGAAAAAAGGACAGATCAATAAATTATTGAACCCCTGGACGGCGGCCATCATTACTTTCCTTGCTGAATGCACTCAAATGGGCATTATCCTACTGCTTGCCACTCCTTTCAGTGAGGCCCTGAGTTTGGTGAAAGATATCGCAGCTCCCATGATCATCGCTAATAGTATCGGGGCGGCCATGTTTATCCGCATCTTATTGGACAGGCGCGCCATTTTCGAAAAATATACCAGCGCTTTTTCTGCCCAAGCGCTAAAAATTGCGGTCTGTACCGAGGGTATCTTGCGTAAGGGATTTAATGAAGATAACAGTATGCGCGTGGCAAAAGTGATCTATCAGGAGTTGGAGATCGGGGCTGTCGCAATTACGGATAGAGAAAAGTTACTGGCGTTTATCGGTATCGGTTCGGATCATCATTTAGCCGGTACTCCCATCGCTTCCAGACAATCTCATCGCGCTATTGAGAATAATGAGGTTGTGTATGCCGATGGCAATGAAACACCTTATTGCTGTTCCCTCAACCCAACCTGCAAACTTGGCTCCGCGCTGGTTATCCCGTTACGGGGAGAGAACCAACAAGTTATTGGTACGATCAAACTCTACGAAGCCAAGAATCGTCTGTTCAGTTCCATCAATCGTACATTAGGCGAGGGAATTGCCAGCCTGCTCTCTGCCCAAATTCTTGCCGGACAGTATGAACGAAATAAGCAATCTTTGCTGCAATCAGAAGTAAAGCTCCTTCACGCACAAGTGAATCCTCACTTTTTATTTAATGCCTTAAATACACTGCAAGCGGTTATCCGTCGGGATAGCCAGCAGGCAGGCCAGCTTGTGCAGTATCTCTCAACATTTTTCCGTAAGAATTTAAAGCGATCTGAAGATATTGCCACGCTGGAAAATGAGATAGAGCATGTAAACGCTTACTTACAAATTGAGAAAGCCCGTTTCCGTGATCACCTCCAGATTGCCATTGAGATACCGGAATCCCTGCGCAATGCACGGTTACCGGCTTTTTCCCTCCAACCGATGGTAGAAAATGCCATTAAACATGGCACATCACAGTTACTGGAGACGGGAAGAGTTACGATTAGAGCCTATCAAGAAGAACAGTTGCTATTGGTAGAGATTGAAGATAATGCCGGGCTGTATTGCCCCAGAAAAGTGGGGGATGATGGTCTTGGGATGAGTCTGGTAGATAAACGGCTACGGCTTCGTTATGGTAAACAGTATGGGGTGAGAGTTGATTGTCAGCCAGAAGAATTTACCCGTGCCATTTTGTGTTTACCATTAGAAAAAAAACAGGCTAAAAAAGCGGCGTAAATATGCATATATTGATTGTTGATGATGAGCCATTGGCACGTGAAAATCTACGTTGTCTGCTGGAAGAGGAAACGGATATTCAAATTATTGGTGAATGTGCCAATGCAGTAGAAGCAATTGGTGCTATCCATCGCCTGAAACCCGATGTTGTTTTCCTCGATATTCAAATGCCCCGTATTACCGGGCTGGAAATGGTAGGTATGCTCGATCCAGAGCATCGCCCTTACATTGTTTTTCTGACGGCATTTGATGAATATGCGGTGCAAGCCTTTGAAGAACATGCTTTCGATTATTTATTGAAGCCGCTGGAAAAAGAGCGCCTGAGTAAGACGCTGCAACGACTGCGTGCTGGCTATCAAAAGCAAAATCCGGCAGATCTTCAACGTGAAGATGAACAGCTGAAATATATTCCCTGTACCGGGCATAGCCGAATCTGGTTGATGCCATTGGATGATGTTCTGTATGTCTCTTCCCGCCTGAGTGGTGTCTATGTCATGAGTGCCAGCGGACAGGAAGGATTTACCGAGTTAACCCTGCGAACGCTGGAAACCCGCACTTCACTCACCCGTTGCCATCGCCAGTATTTAGTCAACATGACCCAGTTACGGGAAATTGTTTTTGGCGAAAATGGGCAGGCAGAGCTGGTACTGAGCAATGACGAGCGTATTCCGGTTAGTCGTCGTTATTTGAAACCGCTTAAAGAAGAATTGGGGTTAAATTGATCGCGGCTTAGGGCATCATTTCATGCGACGTATAGTATTTAATAAACTCAGAAAGATAAATAGCAAAAGCCCTTTCTCCATTAAGAGAAAGGGCTTTATTTACTTCATCATTGCGATATTTTCAACGCAACGATAAATCAAGCACGTCAATCAGAGACGCATGCTTGCTTATACATTACCATTGCTTTGGCGACGGCGTGGTGCACCACCATTGGAATCATCGTTACTGCGACCGCGGAACGAACCACGCTCACCACCACCACCACTACCACGACGTTCGTTGTTAAAACGACGACCACCGTTATTAGCGGAACCATCACGATCACGGCGTGGGCCATTGCCAGCATTGCCACCGTTACCATTGCGGCCACCACGACGCTCACGGCGTTCAAAGGGTTGCGCATCTCCCATCAACTGCATATTCAGTGGTTTGTTCAAAATACGAGTACGAGTGAAGTGAGACAGCAACTCTCCTGGCATGCCTTTTGGCAGCTCAATCGTAGAGTGGGTTGCAAACAGTTTGATATTACCGATATAACGGCTGCTGATATCACCTTCGTTTGCAATTGCGCCCACAATATGGCGAACTTCAACACCATCATCACGGCCAACTTCAATGCGATACAGTTCCATATCACCCACGTCTCGACGCTCACGACGAGGACGATCACCTCTGTCACGCTCACCAAAGCCGCTACCATTGCTATTGTTATTGCCATTGCTATTGCGACGACGGTCATCACGCTCGTTGAATTCACGGCGAGGACGACGCACTGGATCAGGTGGCAGAATAAGTGAGCGCTCACCTTGTGCCATTTTCAGCAGGGCTGCTGCCAGTGTTTCCATATCCAGCTCATCGCCAGTACCCAACTTAGACAACAATGCGCGATATTGTTCCAGATCGCTGCTTTCCAGTTGATTCTGAACATTGGCCGCAAATTTCTCCAGACGACGCTGGCTCAGAAGTTCTGCGTTTGGCAGTTCAACTTCCGGGATGGTCAATTTCATGGTGCGTTCAACGTTGCGCAGCAAACGACGTTCACGGTTTTCAACAAACAACAGGGCACGACCCGCACGGCCAGCACGGCCAGTACGGCCGATACGGTGTACATAAGATTCTGCATCCATTGGGATGTCGTAGTTAACCACCAGGCTAATGCGATCAACATCCAGACCACGAGCAGCTACATCAGTCGCAATCAGAATGTCCAAACGGCCATTTTTCAGGCGCTCCAGTGTCTGTTCACGCAGAGCCTGGTTCATGTCACCATTCAGTGCCGCAGAGTTGTAGCCGTTACGCTCCAGCGTTTCTGCAACTTCCAGCGTTGCATTCTTGGTACGCACGAAAATAATCGCAGCATCAAAATCTTCCGCTTCAAGGAAACGCACCAACGCTTCATTTTTACGCATACCGTAAACAGACCAGTAGCTTTGGCTAATGTCAGGACGGTTTGTGACACTGCTCTGAATACGAACTTCCTGTGGATCATTCATGAAACGACGAGTGATGCGGCGGATCGCTTCTGGCATTGTCGCGGAGAACAGTGCGGTTTGATGTTCAGCAGGGATCTGGCTCATGATGTTTTCAACATCTTCGATAAAGCCCATACGCAACATTTCGTCAGCTTCATCTAAGACCAAACCTTTCAGGTTGGACAGATCCAAAGTTCCACGTTTCAGATGGTCAAGCAAACGTCCCGGTGTTCCCACCACAACTTGTGGTCCCTGACGCAAGGCGCGTAACTGAACGTCATAACGCTGACCACCGTAAAGTGCAACAACATTCACGTTGCGCATATGTTTGGAAAAATCTGAACACGCTTCAGCAACCTGCACCGCCAGCTCACGGGTTGGCGCTAACACAAGAATTTGTGGCGCTTTAAGTTCAGCATCTATGTTATTCAATAAAGGCAAGCTGAAAGCCGCAGTCTTACCACTGCCTGTCTGTGCCATGCCAAGCACATCACGGCCGCTCAACAAGTGAGGGATACATTGTTGTTGAATAGGAGAAGGCTTCTCATAGCCCAGGTCTCCCAACGCAGAAAGGATAGGTGCTGATAAACCTAAATCAGCAAAAGAGATTTCAGTCTCAGTGGTCATGTAATGGTGCCTCATTAATCGTGGCGGCCAGTCTACATAACACAGTGAAAAGAATTTCTGTCATTTTCATTTAAAATGTGAACTGGCTCAAATTATGTTATTAAACGAACAAACAAGCCCCCATCTCCAGAGATGTGGACTTTAAAATCTGTCGTGAAAATGTTCGTCAGCTATTGTTGGTTCGATTCCGATAAATCATCTTGTTTTTGGCCCAATAGTGCCAATTCCAACAATGCGTAGCGGTGCTCAACAAAGTTATGCACATTGTTAGCCACCGTCAGCTTGAATAACGCAGTTGCGCTATCCTCATCCCCCAGACTTAGGTAATGTTTACCTAAATAGAAGTCAGTTTCACTGAGATGCTCAGCGAGCGAAGTGTTATCTGTTGAACCCTGTTTTAAGCGTTCCATCAATGTTTTTTCACCGATTTTGCCTAAATAGAATTCAACAATATTCCAGCCCCATCTCCCCCGCTTCGCTTTGTCAAAATGGTACGACAAATTCGTCATTGCAACCTTAGGATCAATTTTATCTTCCACAAGGTACAACCACAACGAACGGAAGGGGTCATTTGGATCGTCTTGATAAAACGCCTGCAGATCATCCTGCGCCAATCGATAGCGGCCACCGTAATACAGTGAAATGCCGCGATTCATTCGCGCGTAGTTGTAAGTTGGATCAAGCTCTAAAACAGAATCAAACGCTTCATAGGCAGAATCAAAATTGCCTGCCTGCGTAAAATAAATTCCCAGATAATTAAAAATCTCAGGAATATCAGGGCGGATAGACAAAGCCACTGAAAAATCATTCTGCGCCAGTGCCCTCAACCCGAGGCTATCATACAGCACACCGCGTTCATATAAAAGCTGTGCGTATTCATCTTCCGTCAGTGACCGACTCGCCAGTATTTGCTCCATGCGAGCCAGAATAACCTCCTGTTGCAATGTCGGTTGTAATGGAATAGCAATAACTTCATTTTTACGCCACCCAGTGCCGCTACATCCCACAAGGAGAAAAATAGCCGCAACATAACACCAGCGCAGAAAAGAATTCATTTCCCACTCCCGAAGCCAGACATCAATCAGAATGCCCTATTACTCCACCCACATTGTATATTTCAGGCTTCCTGCCCAAAATTGACTTCTTCTCATCACCTTTCAAACTATTGCCAGGCTACTGTGAACAATATACTACGAACAATAACTCGAAATTTATTGAGATAAACGGCGCCCTTTTTACAGGACGCCGCTCTTTACGTCAAATTTATTCTACTGATGATTCCGGTGATTGCAGTTCCGCATCAGTTGTAATCACAGCTTCTTTCATGCTCAGGCGGATACGTCCCTGACGGTCAATTTCCAGCACTTTCACCGGCACTTCTTGCCCAAGTTGCAGATAATCAGTGACTTTCTCTACACGTTTTTCGGCAATCTGAGAAATGTGTACCAGCCCTTCTTTACCACCGCCGATAGCAACAAATGCACCAAAATCAACAATGCGGGTCACTTTACCAGCATAAATACGACCGACTTCAACTTCCGCAGTGATTTCTTCGATACGTCTGATAGCATGACGTGCTTTGTCACCGTCAATCGCCGCAATCTTCACTGTGCCATCGTCTTCAATCTCAATGGTAGTCCCTGTTTCTTCCGTCAATGCGCGGATCACGGACCCCCCTTTACCAATCACATCTTTGATCTTGTCTGGATTGATCTTGATAGTGTGGATACGTGGTGCAAATTCAGAAATATCATTGCGTGGGCTGTGAATTGCCTGTTCCATCACACTCAGGATGTGCAAACGGGCACCTTTAGCCTGATTCAGAGCAATCTGCATGATTTCACGGGTAATGCCTTCGATTTTGATGTCCATTTGCAAGGCGCTGATACCATCTCGGCTACCCGCAACTTTAAAGTCCATGTCGCCCAGATGATCTTCATCACCCAAAATGTCAGACAGAACAACAAAGTTTTCCCCTTCTTTCACCAGACCCATTGCGATACCCGCAACGGCGGCCTTAACGGGTACACCCGCATCCATCAATGCCAGTGATGCACCACAGACAGAAGCCATAGAGGAAGAACCGTTGGATTCAGTGATTTCAGATACCACGCGAACGGTATATGGGAATTCGTTGATGCCTGGCATCACAGCCAATACACCACGTTTCGCCAGACGACCATGACCAATTTCACGGCGTTTTGGTGAACCGACCATGCCAGTTTCACCAACAGAATACGGAGGGAAGTTATAGTGGAACAGGAAGCGATCTGTACGCTCACCCATCAGCTCATCAATCACTTGGGCATCGCGCTCTGTGCCCAGTGTTGCAGTCACCAGTGCCTGCGTTTCACCACGGGTAAACAGGGATGAACCATGAGTCCGTGGCAGCACACCTGTGCGAACGTCCAGAGCACGAACCATGTCTTTTTCACGGCCATCAATACGCGGTTCACCACGCAGAACACGGCTACGAACAACATTTTTCTCCAGAGCAGCGAGAACGTCAAAAACTTCGGTTTCATCCAGTTCAACGCCTTTTTCTGCAAATTCAGCCAGGATAACCGCAGTGACTTCTTCTTTGATGCTATTAACCTGAGCATAACGCTCCTGCTTCTCAGTAATGCGATAAGCATCACCCAGACGGGTTTCAGCCAATTCAGCAACCCGATCGTGCAGAGGCTGATTAACCAGCTCTGGTGCCCAATTCCATTTCTCTTTACCTGCTTCAGCAACCAGTGCATTGATATTATCAATCACAATCTGTTGTTGCTCATGACCAAACACAACAGCACCCAACATTTGCTCTTCAGTCAGCAGCTCGGCTTCGGACTCAACCATCAGCACCGCGTTATTTGTACCTGCAACGACCAGATCCAGACGGCTGTGTTTCAGCTCATCACTGGTTGGGTTCAGTACGTACTGATCGTTAATGTAACCCACACGCGCAGCACCAATTGGGCCATTGAATGGGATGCCAGACAAAGCCAGTGCAGCAGAAGAGCCGATCATGGCAACGATATCAGGGTTTATTTGTGGGTTAACAGAAACAACTGTTGCGATGATTTGAACTTCATTCAGGAAACCTTCTGGAAACAGAGGGCGTAGAGGGCGGTCGATAAGACGGGCAACTAATGTTTCACCTTCACCCGGACGGCCTTCGCGGCGAAAGAAACTTCCCGGAATACGACCAGCAGCGTAAGTGCGCTCCTGATAGTTAACGGTCAGAGGGAAGAAATCCTGACCTGTTTTGACTTTCTTTTGACCAACAACGGTGACAAATACCGCTGTGTCATCCATATTGACCATAACGGCTGCTGTCGCCTGACGAGCCATCATGCCAGTTTCGATGGCCACTGTGTGTTGACCATACTGGAATTTACGAACAATCGGATTAAGCAAAATAATTTTCCTTTGTTAGTGTCACCGCTTAAAAGATCGGCAACAATAGATTTTCTCTTCTTGCTACACCCTCACGACTAATGACAGTGCTCACTGCTTTGAGGACTCTCATTAGCCGCGCGAGTCACTGTAGCGAAAGAGGTTTAATTTTTAGAAACGGCGCAAAAAAACAGTAGATTAAATTTTCCGATTCTGTTTCCTGGCAATTCCGTTTCCTAGAAGAAAAGGGGCCAAATTAGGCCCCTTTCCACTGAAACTCATCAATTAGCGACGCAGTCCCAGACGCTCAATCAGAGCACTATAGCGTGCCAAATCTTTACCCTTCAGGTAGTCCAGTTGCTTACGACGCTGTGCAACCTTTCTCAGCAGACCACGACGGCTGTGGTGATCTTTTTTGTGCTCTGAAAAGTGACCTTGCAGGTGGTTGATGTCAGCAGTCAGCAATGCGATCTGAACTTCGCTGGAACCACTGTCGTTAGCGCCGCGACCAAATTCAGCAATAATCTGCGCTTTTGCAGCAGTACTTAGAGACATAGTATAACTCCAAATATGTAATTTAAAATAACGAGTGCCGATCTCTAATTCAGCCACTCATGTACAGACGCGGTATTCTACGCTGCAAATAGGTGAAGCGCAAGACAGCACAATCACCGTCATTCTGTGCCCCAACTCAATTTACCTGCTGAAAATTCCTTGCCTATCTGTTGCTATCATTATTCCGTTTCAACAACCAGACGGCGTGGAGCCACTAATCCATCATCATCAATCATTGCAATGCCGAGGAATTTATTTTCATCGCCTTCGGTCACCCTCACCCATTCATCTGCAGCCAGCTTATGGCTGCTGCGAACTGGCTGGCCTTGTTTGAAGTACGACGCAACGACAGAGGTTAAGTGAATGACAGGAAAATGAATCACGGCGGTATCCATGGGTAGCAACAAGGGATCAAGCAATTCCCACGCCTCAATTTCTTGAGCTTCAGCCTGTTGTTTTAACGCATATAACTGTTCCAACGTGACCATTCTTTGATTGGGATAGTCGGCAACCTGTAAACGACGCAGATAAATGACATGCGCGCCACAGCCCAAAAGTTCCCCTAAATCATCAATGATGGTACGAATGTAAGTTCCCTTGGAACAGTGTATTTCCAATTCCAGCTCATTCCCTTCCCAGCGAATGAATTGCAATTCATAAACAGTAATAGGACGCGCTTCCCGCTCCACTTCAATCCCCTGACGGGCATATTCGTATAGCGGTTTTCCCTGATGTTTCAATGCAGAGTACATGGAAGGAACCTGCATGGTATCACCACGGAATTGATCCAATGCAGCATTGAGCTGAGATGCGGTGATTTTTACGTCGCGTTCACTGATGATTGTGCCATGCGAATCCGACGTATCCGTACGCTGCCCCAAACGGGCAATCACACGATAGCGTTTGTCAGAATCCAGCAAGAATTGGGAAAACTTGGTCGCTTCACCCAGACAAATCGGCAACATGCCTGTCGCCAATGGATCCAGCGCACCAGTATGACCCGCCTTGCTGGCATTAAAAATCCGTCTGACTTTCTGTAACGCATCATTGGAGGAAATATCCTGCGGCTTATCCAGCAACAGTACACCGTGTATAGCACGGCCTTTACGACGGTGCCCCATCATTTTTCCTCATTGTGATCCGCAGATGTGCGACGCTTTTCATCATTTTTAACGACGTTGCTAACCAAATTCGACATACGCATCCCTTCCACCAAAGAACTGTCATAAGAGAATGTCAGTTCAGGAATGATACGCAGGCGCATCGCTTTACCCAGCAGGGAACGAATAAAACCGGAGGCTTCGTTCAATGCTTTGATACCTACTTTAACCATATCTGAATCATGCCCATCCACCAGCACATTCAAAAAGGTGACAAATACTTTGGCATAAGCCAGATCGCGGGAAACCTCAACACCAGAGACTGTCGCCATTCCGATACGGGGATCTTTGATTTCACGCTGTAAAATGATGGCAATTTCTTTTTGCATTTCCTGTGCAACGCGCTGAGTACGACTAAATTCTCTTGCCATTGTTATATCTCCTGACATTTTGGGGGGCATAAAGCCCCCCAAGAATGGAATGAATGTATTAATAAATAATGGTATTAATCGATGGAGCGTTTAATTTCAATCACTTCAAAGACTTCAATCATATCGCCAACGCGAACATCATTGTAGTTCTTCACACCGATACCACATTCCATACCATTACGGACTTCGTTAACGTCATCCTTAAAGCGACGCAAGGATTCCAATTCACCTTCGTAAATGACAATGTTATCGCGCAATACGCGGATCGGGTTATTACGCTTGATGGAACCTTCTGTCACCATACAACCCGCAACGGCACCAAATTTCGGTGATTTAAACACATCACGAACTTCGGCAAGACCCATGATCTGCTGTTTGTATTCTGGTGCCAGCATACCGCTCATAGCCTGTTTGATCTCATCAATCAGGTTATAGATAACGGAGTAGTAACGCAGATCCAAACTTTCGTTTTCAATGACACGACGTGCAGAAGCATCAGCACGAACGTTGAAGCCCAGAATAATTGCTTCAGATGCCGCTGCCAGTGTTGCATCGGTTTCAGTGATACCACCCACACCGGAACCGATGATTTTCACTTTAACTTCATCAGTAGACAATTTCAGCAGTGAATCACTAATGGCTTCACAAGTCCCTTGAACATCCGTTTTCAGAACGATGTTCAGTTCAGATACCTTGCCTTCTTCTAAGTTAGCGAAGATGTTTTCCAACTTAGCTTTATGCTGACGAGCCAATTTCACTTCGCGGAATTTACCCTGACGATACAAGGCCACTTCACGCGCTTTTTTCTCATCACGAACAACCGTTGCTTCATCACCCGCAGATGGCACGTTGGACAGACCCAAAATTTCCACTGGGATAGAGGGACCAGCCGAAGTCACTTCGCGGCCAAGTTCGTTACGCATTGCACGGATGCGGCCATACTCGAAGCCACACAGAACGATATCGCCTTTGTTCAGCGTACCAGACTGAACCAGAATGGTTGCAACTGGGCCACGGCCTTTATCCAAGAAGGATTCAATGACCACACCATTTGCCATACCCGTGCGTACCGCTTTCAGTTCAAGGACTTCAGACTGAAGCAAAATGGCTTCCAGCAATTCATCAATACCAATACCAGCTTTGGCAGACACATTGATGAACTGGTTTTCACCGCCCCACTCTTCTGAAATGATACCGTATTGCGACAATTCATTCTTCACGCGATCCGGATCAGCTTCTGGCTTATCGATCTTGTTCACCGCAACAACAACGGGTACGTTGGCTGCTTTAGCGTGCTGGATAGCTTCTATGGTCTGTGGCATCACACCATCATCCGCTGCTACAACCAGAACAACGATATCTGTTGCTTTCGCACCACGTGCACGCATGGAGGTAAACGCTGCATGGCCTGGGGTATCCAGAAAAGTGATCATGCCTTTTTCAGTTTTCACATGATACGCACCAATGTGCTGGGTAATACCACCCGCCTCTCCAGAAGCCACTTTAGTGGAACGGATATAGTCCAGCAGAGAAGTTTTACCGTGGTCAACGTGCCCCATGATGGTCACAACTGGCGCACGAGCTTCTGCCTGTGTTTCACCCGTATCACGATCGCTCATCAGCGCTTCTTCCAGTTCGTTTTCACGACGCAGGATAACTTTGTGCCCCATTTCTTCGGCAACCATTTGCGCGGTTTCTTGATCGATCACTTGGTTGATGGTGACCATTGCTCCCATGTTCATCATAGTCTTAATGACCTGGGCACCTTTGACGGCCATTTTGTTAGCCAATTCAGCAACAGTAATTGTCTCACCAATCACAACGTCACGGTTAACCGCAGCTACCGGTTTCGTGAAACTCTGTTGTAAAGTACTCGGCTTACGTTGTTTACCTTTGGTACGACCTACAGCCCGCGCTTCTTCGCGATCAGCTTTCGATTCAGAATGTTTATTATTCTTCTTCTGGCGGGATTTACCACCACGGGAGCGGGAACGACGTTCGCCCTCTACTTTGGCGTCATTTTCATCTTCCGCATCACGAGCATAACGGGAAGTGGTTATATGGTAGTCACTATTGGTCTCACTACTGGTGTCACTACTATTGTTCTCAGAGTCATAAGACCATTTGTCTTTGTTCTCTTCTGCCATTCGACGCGCTTCTTCTGCAACACGTTTAGCCTCCTCTTCCACCTTACGGCGCATTTCTTCTTCAGCTTGACGTTTTAAATTTGCAGCTTCAGCTTCACGACGCGCTTTTTCACTTTGCGCAGCAGAGTGATTCTGAACTGATTTTTGCTTGATTTCGGTATGTTGCTTAGTCACTTTTTCTTTTTCCGCCGCCTCACGCTGAGACAGTTTAGCCTCTTCACGTTTGGCTTTTTCTTCTGCTTCACGTCGAGCGCTCTCTACAGCTTCACATTTAGCCTTTTCTTCAGCTTCACGTTTAGCTTGCTCTTCCGCGAATTTTTTCGCTTCAGCCTCAAGCCGCGCCTTCTCTTCTACCTCGCGCCGAGCCTGCTCTTCCGCTTCACGCTTTTCCTGCTCTTCCGCGTTAACCTGTTCAGTGGTATCGCGGTTTACATATGTGCGTTTTTTGCGGACTTCAATCGCTACCGATTTACTTTTGCCACCGGTGCCAGGAACGTTTAGTGTACTGCGCGTTTTGCGCTGTAATGTCATTTTACCTGGCTGACCGCCAGAACCGCCTTGTTCGCGATTCAGATGGGCCAGCAAAGCTTCTTTTTCTTTCTGGGAAACAGAGTCAGTTGCGGTTTTCTGAATGCCAGCATCAGCAAATTGCTGGATGAGACGTTCCACCGATGTCTGGATCTCTTCTGCCAGTATTTTTACGGTTACCTCTGTCATTCTGTTCCTTCCTGCTACAGTTTATTTATGCATCATCGCCAAACCAACAGATATTTCGGGCTGCCATAATGAGTTCTCCTGCTTTCTCATCATTCAGTCCTTCGATATCAGATAAGTCGTCGATACCCTGCTCGGCAAGATCTTCCAGAGTGCAGATGCCACGGGCAGCCAGGTTAAACGCCAAAGTACGCTCCATGCCAGACAAATTCAATAAATCTTCGGCAGGTTGCTGATCACTAAGACTCTCTTTCTGAGCCAGTTCCAGCGTCGTCAAGGCCGCTTTAGCGCGTTCACGAAGAACTTCAACGGTTTCTTCATCAAGGCCCTCTACTGCCAGAAGTTCTTTGATTGGCACATAAGCCAGTTCTTCCAGTGTAGAGAAACCTTCCTCGACCAATACAGTGGCGAAATCTTCATCAATGTCGAGATGCTTGGTAAATGTATCAATAGAAGCGTGTGCTTCTGCCTGATGTTTTGCTTGTAGCTCTTCCGCAGTCATGACATTGAGTTCCCATTTGTCATCACCACGATGTTTTTTCAACAGTTGTGCCGCCAGACGAACGTTCTGACCATTACGTCCAATCGCCTGAGCAAGATTACTGTTTTCTACGGCAACATCCATAGTGCAGTTATCTTCGTCAACCACAATAGATGCAACATCCGCCGGAGCCATTGCATTAATGACAAACTGCGCAGGGTTATCGTCCCACAGCACGATGTCAATTCTTTCACCGCCCAGTTCACTGGAAACGGCTTGTACCCTTGCGCCACGCATACCGACACAAGCACCAACAGGATCAATACGCTTGTCGTTGGTTTTCACTGCGATCTTTGCACGAGAACCCGGATCACGAGCAGCCGCTTTGATCTCAATGATCTCTTCACCAATCTCAGGCACTTCGATGCGGAACAATTCAACCAACATCTCAGGACGAGAACGAGTGATGAAAAGCTGTGCTCCACGCGCTTCAGGACGAACATCATACAGAACACCGCGCACGCGGTCACCTGGACGGAAGTTTTCCCGTGGCAACATGTCTTCACGTAAAATGACCGCTTCAGCATTATTACCTAAATCCAACGTAATATTTTCGCGGTTCATTTTTTTGACCTGACCGGTCACAATTTCGCCCTGCTGTTCACGGAATTGATCAACAACCATCGCACGTTCAGCTTCACGTACTTTCTGTACGATAACCTGTTTTGCCGTCTGAGTCGTAATGCGGTCAAAGGTCACTGATTCAATTTGATCTTCAATATAACCACCCAGTTCAATCTCTGGGTTGTCAAATTTTGCCGCTTCCAGCGTGATTTCTCGCGTTGGCTGAGTCACTTCGTCAACAGCTAACCAGCGACGGAAGGTATCAAAATCACCTGATTTACGATCGATACAAACGCGGACGTCGATTTCCTGCTCATACTTTTTCTTGGTGGCTGTCGCCAGTGCAATCTCTAATGCTTCGAAGATTTTTTCGCGAGGGAGTGATTTTTCATTAGAAACCGCTTCCACAACAGCCAGAATTTCTTTATTCATCCTAGTTGCCTCATCCGAACTTTAAAAGTGGGGTACCAGGTTCGCTTTCTGGATGTTGCTCAGTGCGAACACTTCGTCTTTTCCATCCACCGTAACCGTAATCATTTCACCATCAACTGCCTTGATGATACCTTGCCATTTTCGCCGGTTCTGCATTGCCATGCGTAAAACCAAACTGACTTTTTCACCAATAAAACGCTGGTAATGTTCAGCCTTAAACAGTGGACGCTCAAGCCCTGGTGAAGATATTTCCAAGTTATAAAGCCCTGGAATCGGATCTTCAACATCAAGCACTGCACTGACCTGGTGGCTAACATCAGCACAATTATCAACAGTGATACCCTCCTCACTATCAATATAGACTCGCAACGTCGATACACGAGCGCGAATATACTCCAGGCCAACTAATTCAAAACCCAAAGCTTCAACGGGTGCTGAAATTATCTCTGTTAATTTTTGCTCTAATGTGGACAAGCCCACCCCCAAGACATAAAAAAAGGGCTATATTAGCCCAGTAATTCTGCTGTCAAATAACAAAAAACCCCGACACTCGGGGCTTTATGCAACTGGACCCTATTTACTGCCAGTGGTCTCAACCTACTTCTTTTTTTATACTTTTCAAAGCAACCTGTCAAATCAGGGATCGATATCTCAATGGCTGCTGAATTATTACTGTTGAAAAGATACAGGCTGTTAAGAAGTGGTTGCGGGAGCCGGATTTGAACCGACGACCTTCGGGTTATGAGCCCGACGAGCTACCATGCTGCTCCATCCCGCGTTCGAAAACGTGGCAAATCTTACGCTGATAATACTAAAAACGCAAGTTTCTAGATTAATTGGTGCCGAGGACGGGACTTGAACCCGTACGCCCGTTGTTTAGGCACTACCACCTCAAGGTAGCGTGTATACCAATTTCACCACCTCGGCACTGATTTTATAGGATTGTTATTTTAATGGTTATCTAAACTCATCGTCAAAATCAACAACCCTATTTCAATTCTGTTACTGAATGTTACTGTGGGATATCACTATTTGGTTTTGCTGGTGTTGCCGGAATCTCTGCCTGTTTTTCAACTTTTACAGGTTCGACAAGGTTATCCCATTTACTGCTGGAACCCGTCTTGTTGCTGGTCATGTTACCAAGAATCAGACTGATAACAATGAACAACGTGGCAAAAATAGCCGTCATGCGGGTCATAAAATTACTGGAACCCGATGAACCAAACAGCGTGTTAGATGCACCCGCGCCGAAAGAAGCACCCATATCAGCACCTTTACCCTGCTGTAGCAGAACCAGAGCTATTAGCCCGATACCAACCAGCAAGAATATACCTAAAAGAGCTTCATACATATGTTGTACCCGTTTCCTCGTGGCGTTTACCACAATTTTATAGCGACTTTATGTTGCATCACCCGCTCACAAAATTAGAAAAATTAACTTATTGAGCGGGTGTGAATACTAACCAAAGCGTCTTAGACACGCAAGACTAATTTTAAATACTGGCGTCGTTCGGGCAAAAAATCAACAAATCAACCTATTTTTTTCACCGCATCAGCAATACGATGCGCTAATACCGTGACTTGCTCTTCATCTTCGCCTTCCACCATGACCCGAATCAAGGGTTCTGTCCCTGATTTACGCAGCAGAACACGACCACGGCCATTTAATTCAGTCTCAACTGATTTTACGGTTTCAAGCACTGATTCTGATTGCAGAGGATCGGCATTACCTGCAAAGCGAACGTTAACCAAAATTTGTGGCAGAAGTTTCATGCCACTGCACAGATCATGCAGGCTCATATTATTGCGTACTATTGCACTCAGAACTTGCAATCCAGCAACAATGCCATCTCCTGTTGTGGTTTTGTCCAGCAAAATCACATGGCCCGAATTTTCAGCCCCCAAACGCCAGCCTTTTTCCTGCAATTTCTCCAGCACGTAGCGGTCGCCAACTTTCGCACGTTCAAATGGAATACCAAGCTGTTTCAGTGCCAACTCCAGCCCCATATTGCTCATCAACGTACCCACTGCACCACCACGTAGCTGACCTTGTCTCAACGCTTCACGTGCAATGATATAAAGGATCTGATCGCCATCAACTTTTTGCCCCAGATGATCAACCATGATGATGCGGTCACCATCACCATCAAATGCCAGACCAACGTGAGCCTGTTCTTCCAGTACACACTGTTGCAATAGACGAACATCCGTTGCACCACATTCTTCATTGATATTGATGCCATTAGGCTCACAACCAAGGGTAATTACTTCCGCTCCCAGCTCTCTGAACACATTCGGGGCGATATGGTAAGTCGCACCATTGGCGCAATCCAAAACAATTTTCAACCCATTTAAACTTTGTTCACTGGGGAATGTCCCTTTACAAAATTCAATGTAACGACCCGCTGCATCAACTATCCGATTTGCCCGCCCTAACTCAGCAGATTCCACACAAGTCAGAGGTTTTTCCATTTCCGCTTCAATCGCTTCTTCAACATCATCCGGTAATTTAGTCCCATCAATGGAGAAGAATTTAATGCCGTTATCATAGTAAGGGTTGTGGGAAGCGGAAATGACAATGCCGGCTTCTGCACGAAAAGTCCGTGTCAGATACGCCACTGCCGGTGTTGGCATTGGGCCGGTAAAGGATGCCGATAATCCCGCTGCGGCTAACCCTGCCTCCAGAGCAGATTCCAACATATAACCTGAGATTCGGGTATCTTTACCAATAATGATTTTGCGAGAACCATGACGCGCCAGCACTTTTCCCGCAGCCCAACCAAGTTTCAATACAAAGTCAGGGGTAATTGGGGTATTTCCCACTTTGCCACGGATACCGTCAGTGCCAAAATATTTACGGTTACTCATAAAGTTCTTTCCTTTGCTGAACGAATCTTTTGCTCTCAGCGTTTTTTGCTGACACCATGTTCTTTACAAACGATGTATTCTACAAACTCTGTATTCTATGAACATGTATTCTTTTCAGATACCGTATGTCGTACAGGTATTATTGGCAGACAGTGTTGCGTGAACAACTTGCATTGCCTGAACGGTTTCTTTTACATCGTGCACACGGATAATCTGGGCACCTTTCATAGCTGCAATCACAGCACAAGCAACGCTTCCGACCACACGCTCCTGCGGTGGTACATCAAATAATTGGCTAATCATGGACTTGCGTGACATTCCCGCCAGAATAGGTAATCCCAAATGATGGAATTCTTGCAAGTGAGCCAATAACTGATAATTATGCGATAAGTTCTTACCAAAACCGAAGCCAGGATCAAGAATCAGGTTGTTTTTTGCGATACCCGCCGCAACACAGCGCTCAATTTGCTGTATCAGGAAATTTTTTACTTCCGATACAACATCTTCATAGTGAGGCTCTGTTTGCATTGTGCGAGGTTGTCCCTGCATATGCATCAGGCAGATCGGCAAACCACTTTGTGCTGCCGCATCAAGTGCTCCAGGCTCCTGCAACGCACGGACGTCATTAATAATATGCGCCCCCGCCCTGGCTGATTCCTGCATAACAACAGCTTTTGAGGTATCAACAGAGATCCAGGTATCAAAGCGCTGTGCCAGCGCCTCAATCATTGGAATAACACGATCCAATTCTTCCTGCTCACTTACCTCATTCGCTCCGGGACGAGTCGATTCACCACCCACATCAATAATGGTTGCCCCTTCTTTGATCATCCCGACGGCATGCTCTAATGCTGTGTTAAAAGTATTATGGGTTCCACCGTCAGAGAAGGAATCAGGGGTAACGTTTAAAATTCCCATCACTTGTGGGCAGGAAAGATCGAGGACGCTGCCTCTGGCAGTCAGTTTCATCGCTAGGTGCCTTAATGTCAAAACCCCAGGACAAGCCTGGGGTTTAATGTAAGATTGGGAGCCACGTTATGCGGTTGGATTACCATCCGCAGGCTTTGAAGTTTGCTGAGGAGATGGCGTGTTATGACGGTTATTGCTATTACCGTCATTCTTATCACCTTCCCAACCTGCTGGCGGGCGTACTGTTGTACGATTCATCAGATCATCAATCTGAGGAGCATCAATCGTTTCATACTTCATCAATGCATCTTTCATTGAATGAAGAATATCCAGATTATCCATCAGAATCTGACGAGCACGTACATAGTTACGATCGATGAGAACCTTCACTTCCTGATCGATTAAACGCGCGGTGTCTTCAGACATATGTTTTGCCTTGGCAACTGAGCGACCGAGGAAAACTTCGCCTTCTTCTTCCGCATACAGCAATGGTCCCAGTTTTTCTGAGAAGCCCCACTGTGTCACCATGTTACGCGCAATAGATGTCGCCACTTTAATATCGTTGGACGCACCAGTAGAAACATTATCTACACCATAGATAATTTCTTCCGCTAACCGGCCACCGTATAAAGTTGAAATTTGGCTCTCCAACTTCTGACGGCTTGCACTGATCTGATCACCCTCTGGCAAGAAGAACGTCACACCCAACGCACGGCCACGCGGGATAATCGTCACTTTATGCACAGGATCGTGTTCTGGAACCAAACGACCAATAATGGCATGTCCTGCTTCATGGTATGCCGTGGATTCTTTCTGTTCCTCGGTCATAACCATTGAACGGCGCTCCGCACCCATCATGATCTTATCTTTGGCTTTTTCGAACTCAACCATAGAAACCACGCGTTTGTTACCGCGAGCAGCAAACAAAGCAGCTTCATTCACAAGGTTTGCCAAATCTGCGCCAGAAAAACCTGGCGTACCACGAGCAATGACCGAGGCATCAATATCAGTATCCAGCGGAATGCGACGCATATGAACTTTCAGGATTTGCTCACGGCCACGAACATCCGGCAAGCCAACAACGACCTGACGGTCAAAACGGCCAGGACGTAACAAAGCAGGATCGAGAACATCAGGACGGTTAGTTGCTGCGATAACAATAATGCCTTCGTTACCTTCAAAGCCATCCATCTCAACCAGCATCTGGTTCAGTGTCTGTTCACGTTCATCATGTCCGCCACCCAGACCCGCGCCACGCTGACGACCTACTGCATCAATTTCATCAATAAAGATGATGCACGGTGCAGCTTTTTTCGCCTGTTCAAACATATCTCGCACACGGGAAGCACCAACACCCACGAACATTTCAACGAAATCAGAACCCGAGATGGTGAAGAAAGGGACTTTCGCTTCGCCAGCAATAGCTTTCGCCAGCAATGTTTTACCCGTACCTGGAGGGCCAACCATCAGGATGCCTTTCGGGATTTTACCCCCCAATTTTTGAAAACGGCCAGGTTCACGCAGATACTCAACCAATTCGCCCACTTCTTCTTTGGCTTCATCACAACCAGCAACATCGGCAAACGTGGTTTTGATCTGATCTTCCGTCAACATCCGGGCTTTGCTTTTACCAAAAGACATCGCCCCTTTACCGCCACCGCCTTGCATTTGGCGCATAAAGAAGATCCAAACGCCAATGAGCAGTAACATTGGGAACCATGAAATAAAGAGGGTCGCCAACAGGCCTTGTTGTTCTGGTGGTTCACCAACAACTTTTACCTGCTTATTAAGTAGGGTATCCAGCAACTTTTCATCCTGAATTGGCATATAAGTGCTGTATTTTCCACTGTTGTCTTTCTTAGTGAAATCAATGTCACGACCCGAAATACGTACTTCGCTTACTTGATTCTGCGATATCTCACTGATGAAATTAGAGTAATCAACCCTACGACCACTAGAGTCGCTGGGACCAAAACTCTGGAACAATAACATCAAGACAACTGCGATGACTAACCAGAGAATCAGGTTTTTCGCCATGTCACTCAAGGGATTAACCTCATATTACAACTGTGTTAACAAATAGTAGTCAGGGTACTACACTTTCCGCCCTGTCGCTACAATGTATACTTCACGTGATCGTGCCCGCGAAGATTCTGGTTTACGAACTTTTACCTTCGCAAAAAGGGAGCGTATTTCCCTCAGGTATTCATCAAAGCCCTCTCCCTGAAATACTTTGACAATAAAACTACCCCCAGGGGCCAGCACATCACGACACATATCCAACGCTAACTCAACCAGATACATGGATCGGGGAATATCGACCGCAGGAGTTCCACTCATATTAGGAGCCATATCCGACATGACGACCTGGACTTTATTATCACCAACTCTCTCAAGTAATGTTTTCAATACCCGCTCATCACGAAAGTCTCCTTGAAGAAAATCGACCCCAACTATCGGATCCATCGGCAAAAGATCGCAAGCAATGACTCGCCCGCTATTACCAATCTGACTCACTACGTACTGAGACCACCCACCTGGAGCAGCGCCTAAATCAACAACGGTCATGCCCGGTTTAAAGATTTTGTCGCTTTGCTGTATCTCATCAAGTTTAAACCAAGCGCGAGAGCGAAGCCCTTTTTTCTGCGCCTGGAGAACATATTTATCACTAAAATGTTCCTGTAACCAGCGACTTGAGCTTGCTGAACGTTTTTTATTGGCCATTGTTCTTTCCAACTCTACTAATAAGACGCCATATTTTTTTGCGCTCTCTTATCAAACCACACCACACTTTTATGGTGATAGACATGAGATGGCGGTAGAATATATCGTTTTCAATCCCAACTAAGCAAATAAACGATGACTCTTAACAAGAAACAAATCCAATACCTGAAAAGCCTCGCTCATTCATTAAAGCCTGTCGTTATGATCGGCAACAATGGGTTGACCGAAGGTGTGTTGGCTGAAATCGAACAAACTCTTTCGCATCACGAGCTTATCAAAGTCAAAGTTGCTGGCGAAGACCGTGAAATAAAAACTTTGATCGCTGAAGCAATTGTTCGTGAAACGGGTGCACATAACGTGCAAATCATTGGCAAAATGTTAGTTCTCTACCGTCCATCGGAAGAACGCAAGATTAGTCTACCTAAATAATCACGGCATATTTATACAAAAGTGCCATATTAATTTATTTACCTTGATAAAAAAGGCCAAAACTGGCCTTTTTTCTTTGAGCATGGTGTATTAGATATAATCCACGTTCAAAACTTCGAATTCTACTTGACCGCCAGGCGTGGAGATGACAACAACATCATCCACTTCTTTACCAATCAGGCCACGGGCAATCGGTGAATTCACTGAAAGAAGATTTTCTTTAATATTGGCTTCATCATCACCGACGATACGGTAGGTCTGCTCTTCATCGGAATCCAAGTTCAGTACCGTGACCGTTGCTCCAAAAATCACTCGGCCATTGTTGGTCATCTTCATGACATCAATCACCTGTGCATTGGAAAGCTTAGCCTCAATTTCCTGAATACGGCCTTCACAGAACCCCTGCTGCTCACGAGCGGCATGATATTCCGCGTTTTCTTTCAAATCACCGTGCTCACGCGCCTCAGCGATTGCGGCAATAATTTGAGGCCGACGTACATTTTTCAAATGTTCTAATTCTCCGCGCAATTTATCCGCGCCACGAACCGTCATCGGAATTTGTTTCATTTATTCAACCTTTAAATTAATCCTAAGCCCAAACAACATCTTCCTGATTTTTGTAATAACAGCACATTTTTTAATAACAGCACAATGAGCACACCTTATCAGGCGGGCTTACAGATACTTGATAAAAAGAAGTGTAATTCAGCACAATCTGAAGTCCACAGGAATACTTACCTGCAATCCATCATTCTAACGTAGAGTTGATGATGGATCATCGTTTACTTTTCCTTTGAATTATACCTTAGTATGATTAATACAAATATTCCTGGAATACATCACCTTCATACGCGAGATCTATGGCTCTTTTAAAAATGACCAGCAGAATAGCTTGTATGCTCAGTTTAAGCCTGAGTATTTTCAGTACAAATGCCGCTTCTGATAGCTCTTCTATTGAGAAAAGTACCCAGTATTTGCCTACGGGAACTCATTTTTCATTTATTGCCCAAGCCGTTGGGGCAAAAAATCCCTTAGTTGATTATCACGGGCAACAAATGGCTTTACCTGCCAGTACGCAGAAAATTGTGACGGCATTAGCAGCGCTATTGCAGCTTGGTAAGGATTACCGTTTTGTCACAACACTGGAAAGTGATGCTAATCTTTCAGATGGTGTATTAAAAGGTAACCTGACGGCTCGCTTTGTCGGTGATCCCATGCTGACACGTTCACAACTGCGTAATATGGTGGAGTCCTTAAAACAATCGGGTATCAAACAGATTGACGGGAACCTCATCATCGATATTTCGATTTTTTCCAGCCATGATAAAGCCCCGGGCTGGGTATGGAACGATATGACCCAGTGTTTCAGCGCCCCTCCATCAGCCGCAATCGTGGATAAGAACTGCTTTTCTGTTTCACTCTACAGCTCAGAACAACCTGGCGAACTGGCATTTGTCCGTGTGCCCTCTTTTTATCCTGTTAATGTACTGAGTGAAGTCAAAACATTGGCTAAGGGTTCACCAGAAGCGAAATATTGTGAATTTGATGTTACATCGGGTGATTTGAATCGATATACCCTCACAGGTTGCCTGACACAACGCGATGAACCACTGCCATTGGCATTTGCTATCCAGAATGGGCCTGGTTATGCTGGCAACCTCCTGAAAAATGAACTGAATATTGCCGGTATTGAGTTAAAAGGCCATATACGGCTCCAGGCGGCTCCCAAGCAACCAGAAAAGATCCTCGCCGTAAACCAATCTGTGCCATTAAATAAGATGCTCGAAGTCATGTTAAAAAAATCAGATAACATGATTGCAGATACCCTCTTTCGAACCCTCGGCCACCGCTATTTCAACATTCCAGGGACATGGCGGGCAGGTTCCGATGCAGTCCGCCAAATCCTGAAACAGAAAGCTGGCATTGACTTAGGTAACACCGTCATGGTGGATGGATCTGGTCTTTCACGCCACAATTTAATCGCTGCCACAACCATGTTGGAGATATTGCAATTTATTGCTCAACACAATGGTGAACTGAATTTCATCTCCATGTTGCCCAAAGCGGGATATGATGGCACGTTGGCTTATCGTCCCGGTCTGCACGAAGCGGGGATTGATGGTAAGGTCTTTGCCAAAACGGGATCATTGCAAGGGGTCTATAACCTCGCAGGGTTTATGACTGCCGCCAGTGGGCAGCAAATTGCTTTTGTCCAGTTTGTTTCTGCCTACTCTGTTCCCCCGCAAGATCAGCGAACCCGCCGTGTTCCATTATCGCGTTTTGAACACGATTTATATAAATCGTTATATCAAAGTCACTGAACTGGCTCTGTTATTAAGAAGGGTTTGACCAAAAAGAAAAAAGGGCGCCAAATACAGCGCCCTTTTGTTATATTCAAGTGGTTACATGAAGATTAGTGTTTATAAATAAACTCGATGCCTTCGTCATCTTCTTCGTCCCAGTCATCATCCAAATCTTCGTCGTCAGATGCTTGCTGTAACTGCTCTTTATGGTAGTCATCCCACATAAATTCCACTTTTTCCGGTTGGGATTCCTCCGACGTTTCCATGCTACGAGGCTGCGTCTTCATGAACTCCATAATATCCCAGCAAAGCTCTTTTACGCCCTGACGATTCACGGCTGAGATCATGTAATAATCGCCTTCCCAACCAAGCTCCTCAGCGATAGCTTTTGCCCGCTGTTTAGCTTCTTCTGGATCGGTAAGATCGACTTTGTTAAAGACCAACCAGCGCGGTTTTTCTGCCAGTTTTTCACTGTAATTATGCAGTTCTTTGATGATGATACGGGCGTTTTCAACCGGAGCGGATTCATCGATTGGGCAGAGATCAATCAAATGCAGCAATACGCGGCAACGTTCCAAATGCTTCAAGAAACGAATACCCAATCCGGCACCTTCTGAGGCACCTTCAATCAAACCAGGAATATCTGCAACGACAAAACTTTGTTCGTTATCCATACGCACAACGCCAAGGCTTGGCACCAGGGTTGTAAATGGATAATCAGCGACTTTCGGTTTTGCTGCCGATACAGCACGAATAAAGGTGGATTTGCCTGCATTTGGCATCCCCAGCATCCCTACATCAGCCAGTAGCATCAGTTCCAACATCAGCTCACGACTTTCTCCGGGAGTTCCCATCGTTTTTTGACGAGGAGCACGATTTACCGAAGATTTAAAACGGGTATTGCCAAGGCCGTGGAAGCCACCTTTTGCTACCATAAAACGCTGTTCATGGCGCAGCATATCCCCAAGTACTTCGCCCGTGGCAACATCACGTACACGAGTTCCGACCGGAACCTTAATGGTAATATCCTGACCACGTTTACCCGTACAATCCCGGCTTTGTCCATTCTGACCACGTTCAGCACGGAAGGATTTTTCAAAACGGTAATCAATCAGTGTATTGAGGTTTTCATCTGCTAGCAGGTAGACATCACCACCATCACCACCATCACCGCCGTCCGGTCCACCTTTTGGAATATATTTCTCACGACGGAAGCTGACGCAACCATTGCCACCATCTCCCGCTACAACCAGAATTCTGGCTTCATCTACAAATTTCATTTTTTTTCTCCGCAGGATAGCCACTGTAAAGCTGGATGGCAGCTAGTACCCAGAGATGGCGTAATCCAAAATAATAAAAAGCCCCGCAACACACATTGCAGGGCTTCTGATTCGATCAAGATGCAAAAAACTTATTCAGCTTCGATGCTGATAAATTTACGGTTTTTTGGACCTTTAACTTCGAACTTAACTTTTCCGTCAGCTAATGCGAACAGGGTGTGGTCACGGCCACAACCTACGTTGTTGCCTGCGTGGAATTTAGTACCACGTTGACGAACGATGATGCTACCTGCCAAAACAGACTCACCACCAAAACGTTTTACACCCAGACGTTTGCTTTCAGAATCGCGACCGTTACGAGTCGAGCCGCCAGCCTTTTTGTGTGCCATTAATCTGCTCTCCTAAAATCTTAAGCGATGCCAGTGATTTTAACATCGGTGAACCACTGACGGTGGCCCTGTTGCTTACGGCTGTGTTTACGACGACGAAACTTAACAATTTTAACTTTCTCGCCACGACCGTGAGCGACAACTTCAGCTTTAATTTTAACGCCTTCAACTACTGGAGCGCCGATTTTGATATCTTCGCCGTTAGCGACCATCAGCACCTGGTCAAACTCAACAGTTTCACCTGTTGCGATGTCCAGCTTTTCCAAGCGAATTGTTTGGCCTTCGCTTACTCGGTGTTGTTTACCACCACTTTGGAAAACTGCGTACATATAAACTCCGCTTTCCGCGCACCCCCCTAAAATGCTTTCCAGAGCGCGCTATAAAATATTCACATAGGGCGCGAATTCTACGCAAAAACCACTTGGAAGACAAGTGCAGAATTAGAACAGATGAGAAAAAAACAGAGTTTTTCAATTGTCATTTATTTGAACGGTTTTTCAAGTACAATCGATATATCTTGATATCTATTGATATGCTAATTAATGAGCACAGCTCTGAATCAGAGTCCAAAGCCAAAACATGAATTTAGAATCGATACTTAAACTCACCGCTGATGATATGGCAGCGGTTAATGAAACCATTCTTAACCAATTAAATTCTGACGTTGCGCTGATTAACCAACTTGGTTACTACATCATCAGCGGGGGTGGCAAACGCATTCGGCCAATGATTGCCGTACTGGCAGGTAAAGCCCTTCATTGCCAAGATGAAAAACATATCAAAGTTGCTGCTTTGATTGAATTTATCCACACGGCAACGCTGCTGCATGATGATGTCGTTGATGAATCTGATATGCGCCGTGGTAAAGCGACAGCCAACGCCATTTATGGCAATGCGGCCAGTGTCCTTGTGGGCGATTTTATCTATACGCGCTCATTTCAAATGATGACCGATCTTGACTCCATGCGCGTATTAAAATTGATGTCTGATGCTACCAATGTCATTGCTGAAGGCGAAGTCATGCAGTTGATGAACTGCAATGATCCTAATATTTCAGAAGATGACTATATGAGGGTCATTTACAGTAAAACCGCTCGCCTGTTTGAAGTCGCTGCGCATTCAGCCGCCATTCTCGCCAACGCCACTCCTGAGCAAGAAATAGCACTACGTGATTATGGCCGTTATCTGGGCACCGCATTTCAATTAATTGATGATCTGTTGGATTATGACTCAGATAACAGCACGCTGGGTAAGAACACAGGGGATGACTTAAACGAAGGCAAACCCACATTGCCTCTTTTACACGCCATGAACCACGGAACACCGGAGCAATCCGCTGTAATCCGAAGTGCCATTGAGCAAGGTAATGGCCGCCATTTGTTGGATACCGTCCTGACAACGATGAAACAGTGTGGTTCACTTAAATACACCCGCCAGCGGGCAGAAGAAGAAGCTGATAAGGCTATTTCAGCATTGCAGTCACTGGAACATTCTCCATACAAGGCGGCTCTTGAGGGATTGGCCCATGTCGCTGTACAGCGACTTTCCTAAAACTGAATCAGTGCCCCAGATAATTCAATCCAGGGCGCTGTCTTTATTATCACTATCTTGAATACCGACATATTGGACCAGGCTGGCTAGCCCTTTTCTCAAAATAAATTTAACCATTCGCTCTCTTTCGGATTTGCTCAACTGGTAATAAGCTTCTACCCAGATCATAAATGGGTCCTGTCGTTTATTGCGATAGTATTCGACCGAATTTTCACTGACCGTCAGTACATTCACGACTTCTTCGGGCAAACTGTTGACATTATATTCGAGCGCTTTTCCTTGTACGCCCCGCTTACGGCGTTGTTCCCAGCCCTCGCGTCTTGCCATCAAATTAACTCCTTGGGGAGACGATGGCAGCCCTGCGAGGCCGATGAGTTCTTTTGCAGAATACCACTCTTTTTTCATCTCTTTCTCCTCGCTTGATACTGGAGCAGTGACGAGAAAGCCAAATGTTAAGTACCTGGCTTTTCAAAAGCTGTCTCAAGTAGCTGTGATTTTTTCCAAAAAACTTCTTATGCCATCTCGTAATATCACTTCGGTAATGACCTCCTTCTCTTCCTCGGTAAGTAAATTAAATGCACTTACCCAAATGGCTAAAGGATCTTGTTTTTGAACCTGATATTCTGCTGGTGTTTCATGGAGTTCTAACGCTTCCAACGTTGTTTGAGGAAAACAAGAGTAATGGTATTCAATCGCCCGCCCCTGGACGCCAGCCCGTTTCTGTTTTAACCACTCTTCACGCTTTGCCCTGGCATTAACTCCTTGTGGTGATCTAGGTAACTCACCTACACCGGTCAGCTCCATTGCCGTATACCACTCTTTTTTCATAACGTTTCTCTATTTTTGTTACCAAGTTCAAAAAAGAAGTTATTAAGAAAAAATTAGAAACATTTTTAGAAAAAATAATGTTATTTTATTTTCTTAATAACAGGTTCGTGTTCGTTATTAATTTCACATTAACGCTTTAGTTATACCACTAATGTGGCTTCTAATTTAATAGAAAAGGATTAAAAAAATGATTTCTATGAAATCGGATTGGCATCCTGCTGATATTATTGCCGCTTTACGTAAACGAGGAACGACATTAGCTGCCGTTTCTCGTGCGGCGGGATTGAGTTCATCAACTTTGGCGAATACACTTTCTCGCCCATGGCCCAAGGGAGAATGGATAATAGCGAATTATTTAGAACTACATCCGTCTGAAATATGGCCCAGCCGCTATTTCGATCCCCATACAGGAGAACTATTGGAAAGAAAAGTAAGAGAGAAAAAGAATAATTAGCTATCAATATAACTATTGAAAAAAACCGCTAGTTATTTCTAACTAGCGGTTTTAGTTATTTAATATATTTAACTTAATTCGTATATTAATAAATTTTTAATAAATGAATTATTCGTTAATAAATTTTTCGCCCAACTCAATGTCTTTTTTCAAAACATCCAGCATGTTATCCAGTGACTTCTGTTCAAAATCACTCAACTTGCCAATATCTAAATGTTCTTCGATACCCTTTTTACCTAAGCGAACAGGCTGCGCAAAGAAACGGGCATATTTGCCATCACCTTCAACATAGCTGCACTCAACAACATTGCTTTCGCCTTGCAAGCCACGGATCAGCGACAGCCCCAAACGAGCCGCTGCTTGTCCCATAGACAGAGTTGCAGAGCCGCCACCCGCTTTCGCTTCAACAACCTCAGTACCCGCATTCTGGATACGCTTGGTCAATGCTTCAACTTCTTCATCAGTGAAGCTAACACCTGGAATTTGCGACAAAAGAGGCAGGATGGTCACACCAGAGTGCCCACCAATAACAGGAACTTCTATTTCTTCTACTTTCTTGTCTTTCAGTTCAGCAACAAAGGTGTTGGAACGAATGATATCCAGGGTTGTGACACCAAACAGGCGGTTCTTATCGTATACCCCTTCTTTTTTCAGTACCTCAGCGGCGATGGCAACCGTGGTATTGACTGGGTTGGTAATAATTCCAATTAATGCTTTTGGACAAGTTTTAGCAACCTGCTGAACCAGATTACGAATGATTCCCGCATTGATATTGAACAAATCGGAACGATCCATACCAGGTTTACGCGCCACACCCGCAGAAATTAATACGACATCTGCACCTGCCAGTGCAGGAGTTGCATCTTCACCAGCAAAACCAGTGACTTTGACTTCCGTTGGGATATGGCTCAGATCGGTTGCCACGCCTGGAGTCACCGGAGCAATGTCATACAAGGAAAGTTCTGAACCTGAAGGAAGCTGGGTCTTGAGTAGAAGGGCAAGTGCCTGACCAATACCACCGGCTGCACCGAGAACTGCAACTTTCATCCTGATACTCCTTAAATTAAGTACTGTAAATACGATCTATTTGTATACACGATGTATTAAAAACACCAATGTATTAAAAACACCATGCATTAAAAACAATCTGTTAACAGTCAGATTATCCACTTAATAGCCTGATGATGGAACACCAACGTCGTTTTATTCTAAACAAAATGCTTATCTGTTAATGAGATAATGGACACTTTTTTAAGAATTACTTCAGGCGAGCGCTTCAACAATTAGCTTATTACCTTACTCTTCCCTTTCCTACCAAACAATCCCATTTAATTAACAATACATTTACTACGCTTAATTCACTATTCTCTGTATATTGGTTTTTTCTTCTCTTTCTTGCATAAAAATTCACTCTTTCGCATAATGGCCGCCTGATAACGGATTCAACGATGGTGAAATATGCGTGTTCCTTCGAAACAGGAAGATTTGGTAAAAGCGTTCAAGGCATTATTGAAAGAAGAAAAATTCAGCTCTCAAGGTGAAATTGTTTCGGCACTTCAAGAGCAGGGATTTGAAAATATCAACCAATCTAAAGTTTCCAGAATGCTGACGAAATTTGGTGCCGTCCGAACCCGTAATGCAAAGATGGAAATGGTTTATTGCTTACCCGCAGAATTGGGCGTGCCCACTGCCACCAGCCCATTAAAAAATCTGGTATTAGATGTCGATTATAATCACAGTATTGTCGTCATACGTACCAGCCCTGGCGCAGCACAGTTAATTGCCCGCCTGTTAGATTCATTGGGGAAAGCAGAAGGGATCCTTGGCAGCATTGCAGGGGATGACACTATTTTTTCCACTCCAGCGCAGAACTTTACGACAAAACAACTTTACGAAGCCATTCTCCACCTGTTTGAACAGGAACTTTAATTTATTCAGGTCTGCCGTATACCAATCTAATCAAAATATGCGTATGGCAGACCGAAATATAAAAAATCTTAACTAACCCGAATTCTGGATAAGA